>CAYPUW010000066.1:0-9845 GCA_964413925.1 uncultured Rhodobacter sp.
AGGGCGCTGAAAGCGGCTCGGAAGGTGGTTCCGATGGCGGCTCTAACGGCGGTTCCGATGGCGGCTCTAATGGTGGTTCCGATGGTGGCAGCGAAGGTGGAAACGACAACTAAGTCGACCTCTCTTACATAGCGGTGCTTTTTTATCCTCCCTGAAAAGCCTCGCTCAAGAAACCAAGCCCTTCGCCCACCCGGCGGGGGGTTTGGCGTTTTGGGGGCAAATTTTCTAGCCCCGCGCCTGACCAAACAAGAGTTTAATACGGCGCAATGGAGCGGTGATTTTCCACGAACTCGACCTGTGCAAGGCTCGAATTTCCTCGTCGCGGGCGGCCACGGTCTCTTGCAACGCTTCCTCTCTTTGTGCCGCCCATTGCAGCGATTTTTTCAGCGCCGCCTTTTCCTCTTTGATGTCGCAAAGCTGCAAGTCCATCTCCTCGAGCATCGCCTCGATTTGCCGCCCAAGCAGAGCATTTTCGGCCTTTAACTGCTGATTACGCGCCCGCGCCCCGTCAAGACGTTTTTGCGTCGACAACCCCGGTTTGCGTTGCTTCGGTTTTTTGGCCGCAGTTTTAGCCGCAGTTTTAGATAGCAGAGGTTTTTTCACTGTTTTCTCGCAAGGCTCTCGGATGGTGCCACTTTGGGTAGCAAGGGGTGTATTGTCAAACTTGGCACATCATGGCCTGTTGTGGCGGTCAGGTCTGGCCTTTTCATAATATCGCTTAACCGCTAGTTGAAACCCAACTGTTTTTCCGAACTAAAAGGAATGATTTTTATGCGTCGTCCTGTCAAAATCGAGGCCCTGAACAAACTAAAGGAAATCGGAGTACCTATTGGCACAATAATAGACGTCGGGGTTTTGAGTGGCACCGCAGAATTAATGACCGCTTTCAAGGATAAAAAGCATCTTTTGATAGAACCGATTGTTGAATACGCTCCCACCATTCACAAGTCCTATAAAAAGATGAACATCAATTATGAACTGATCAATGTGGCCGCTGCCGATAAAAATGGCGAGATGAATCTAAGCGTCTCTACGGTCATTGAGGGTAAACCGATTACGCATGCCCGCCTGACCGACGATGTTGAGGATAAAAATATCAGAGTTGTCCCGGTTCGCACGGTCGAAAGCCTTTTGATGGAGCGCGCGCTTGCCAAGCCTTATTATCTGAAAATTGACGTTGATGGTGCCGAAATGGCCATCCTTGAAGGGGCAAAAAGCATTCTGGATGATTGTAGCGTGATTGAAGTCGAAGCGGTGCTTTCAACCTTCTGGGAGCGTGCGGCCCTGGTTTTTCAGGCCGGGTTCGAGCTTTTTGATATTGTTAATCCTTGTTATTATTCGGGCAGGCTATCTCAGGTGGACCTGATCTTCTTGAACAGTAAAATGGTGCAAAAACATAAACTTGGTATGTTTCAGGGAGGGTTTAATATCGCCAAATGGGAAAATTATGTTTAGCGCAGAGACCCTACAGACGTGATTGCAGCTGCAATGAATAGTCAAAATACTTGAAATCGTCGGCGAAAATTTTCTCGACCAAGGCGCGACAATTGCCGGTGTAATATTGCGCTATTTTCTGCTGCGCACTGGTTGGCGCAAATTTGATCTGTTTCTGGCTCGGAAACTCTATCGCGCATCCCATTTGCTCAAGGATGCTCCGAGCATCTGCGGCAAGGGTTTCAAACCGTCCTATAATGTCAAACCGAACTTCTGCGGCGCAGAGCAAATCCGATTGGGCCGCCCAGTGTTCGTCCTCTGTATAGCGGGAATATCCGGCCTTCAGCCATCTTAGAAAAACTTCAAATGTGATTTTGGGAAACTCCGATTGCGCAAGGGTCGCGGTTCTGAATTTCTCGATATCCCCGACAACCAAATTGAAAGGATCGACCCGATTGAAAGGATCGACCGTTTCAGACGCGGCCCGAAATGGCAGTCTTTCTTCTATTTTATTCAGATATGCGGAAAGAATACGACTGTAAGGGTCTCTGACGCAGGCGAATTTCTTTACCCGCGTATCGCGAAGAATTTCCGCCTTGTTCGCCATCTGATCCAGATAGGTCAGCCCGCTGGTTTTTCGGTTATGTGCATATTGGGTATCAAGGTAGTTCCCGTGCCCCTCCAGATACCGCATCACACATTTCCAATTGCTGCAGGCGACCTTGGGAACATAGGCAAAAATGACTTGTTTTTGCGCGTTATAAATAAAGTTGTAATACTGTTCGCCCATACGTCCCCCTTTTCAAAAATCCGTCCCGCTCATCTCGATCTTTTCAAACCGATCCGACAGGCGCAAGGCAAGTTCTGTAAACGAGCTCCACGAGCTGCCCAGCAATTTCTCGCAGTCTTTCAGCATCAGCACATCCGCCAGCCCATATTGGATCTGTTGCGTTGAGCGGTCAAAAACCTCGCGCTTCAAAAAGGTCAGCCGGTCACCGTAACGCTCGGCGAATATGGCATATGTCTCGGGGGTGTCGGCGGCCAGAAACAAGCTGTCGCCGCCGCCCTGTTTGATCAGCGCATCAATCCGTTTGGTGAACCGGTCATAATGGCTTTTGGCGCGCCAGTAATGCAGTTGCTCATGGCCCTCAGGGGTCCAGTTTTGCGGGCGATCATAGCTGTTATGGTCAGAGCCGCGCGCACCTTCCATGCGCACATGCACCCCGAGGGCGTTTGTTACCCGCATATCGCCAAGCAGCAAATCAAGCACCTCGGATGCAGGCTCGAGCCGTTTCAAAAAGGCGTTTTCCGTGTCCCAGTCGGTGAGTGGGCTGTTAAGCGCATAGGCCGTGCGCGCGTAAATATCGCGGCCCGCATTCAGGCCGATCAAGGCCTCTTTTCCTGCCCCCTCCTCGGCCTCCATATAATTATAAACCGACATATCCTGCGATTGGGCCGCCGCAATAAAGCTCTCTTCAATCACCGCCCCTTGGTAGTTGAACAAATCGGCCAGGCGGCAATCGCAATGATGATCCGGCTGCCAGATGATCACCAGTTCGCGCCCGTCACGATCAGCAATCATCGCCGCCGAGGCCATAGCGCGCAGCCGATTGCCAAGCCCGTGCTGGACATCAACGAACAGCTTTGGGCGCACCTGTGAAATCATCGGTGCGGGGACAGGTCCATGAAGATGGCGGTCAATATCTTTTGGCTCTATTTCACTCAGAGAGCTGGCATGCAGAACCGCCTCAAGCTGGTCGCGCCCAAGCTCTAAAACCCGCTCATATTCCAGTTTCCACGACAAAAGATGCAACCCCGCATAATGTTGTGCATCGGCGAGAATATGGGTCGGCACCAGATGCGGCTGGCTGCCTTGGCGCGACAGGATAAAAAGGCCGGGGCTTTGCGGCCTGATCAAAAACGGCTGCAAAACCCGGCTATTGGTCCAAACCGGCAGCAGGCTGGTGAGAAACTTGTTGGCAACGATCTTGTATTCGGTGCTGTCGGTCAGGTCGTGTTTTGCCGTTCTCGCGGTTTTGGCGGTTGCCTCCAGTCGCAGTTCATCCCCATGAGGCAGGTGGTGAATGAACGCGCTATCTATACTTTGACGATGCAGCCCCAGATTTTGCAGCCGAGTATAAAGATCATCGTCATCCCAGCCATATGTGGTGATAAATTCGCTAAACCCGCCCGCGCGCATCAGGTCTTGGCGGGCGATGAAAAAGAACCCGTTTATAAATTCCTGACCCTCCTTTGCAAGCCGCCAATCACCTGAAACAAATGTGTTTTCCTTGAGCGTGGTCGCGCTGAAGAAGCCGCTATCCAGAATAATATCGGCGTCAACCTTCAGGATTTTATCAAAGCTGGCCGCCCTGAAACCCACATTGAACGCATGTGAAAGAATCCAGTGGCGCTCATCATTAACCCGCAAAACCTTTATGCGGGGGTCGATAATCCCTTGCTGTTGCAGCGCCTCAAACACCGACTGATCCGAGGACCAGTCAACGATGATTATTTCCGAGATTTCGTCACAAGCCAGCCAACCTGTCAGCGCCTGTAGCAAATTCTCGGTTCGGTTGCGGCTGCAGGTCACCAACGAAATTCCCGGCTTTACCTCTTGGACATGATAATCCAGATTTAGCGCGGGCGGCTGGCTCGGTTCCCTTTGTGCCGCCTCTTGAGGAGACGGCGCAAGCTCAAGATCAAAAACCTCGCAAAAATCTTTTAACAGGATGGTGTATTTATCCACCCGTTCCTTATCCATATGGGACAACAGCCCAACGAGTCCGCGCAGGAGGTCCTGTGCCTTGCGGTTTTGCCCGCCTGACGCACAGCGGCGCGCCTGATCAAGGTTTTTCCAAAATCCGATGATAGCGTCTTCCACCAAGATTTCCCGCCATTGTTTGTTTTTCTGTGTCCGGTTTTCACCGTTTTTACAAGTGTTAGAGGTTTTTTTGAGGCAGAAACATATTTGATGACGGATTTATTCCTGACCCGAAAACAGCGATCATCTGAACGGTTTTTTATCCATATCCCCCCGAACCCCGTCAATCACCGCCCGTGCCAGCAGCCCGAAATATTTGCGCCGGTTGGTCCCGTAAAGCCGCCCGTTCCACAGCCATTTTGGCACCACCACCAGTAGCAACGGCCAAAACAGCCAGCCCGCCGCCTTGTGATAAAGAATCAGCCCGTTGCGATAGGTATAATAGACTTTCCATAACGGTTTATAAACGCGCACCCTGCCCTCAAAGGTCGAGCAATCATGCTCAAACCGGATGCGGGGATCAAACTGCAAGCTCAGCCCTCGCCGGGTTAGCTCCAGCGTGTAAATCACGTCATCACCATATAAAAACAGCCGCCCGTCAGGGTAACCAAGCGCGTTCACCGCCCGGCGCGACAAAAACAAACCCACGAAAGAGGCCGCATCCACCGACCGCGCCTGCCCCTCATAAGCCGCATCTGCCAGATGAAACCCCTGCCGCCCTGCGCCAAACAAAGTGCGCAAAAACACCCGAGGGTGCCTGAACGGATTGAGCGACGGGCGGTTCATCTCGCAAATGCGCCCATCGGGATAGCGCACGGCGGCGGCCAGCGCGTCAACGCCTTGAATATCCCGCGCCAAAAATGCCTTGAGCGCGCCGGATTGTGGCCGCGCGTCATCATCCATCACCACCAGCCAGTTAGGATCAAACCGATCAACGGCGGCGCGCATTCCAACCTCGAACCCCCCTGCCCCGCCGAGGTTTTTTGGCGCCAAAATCAGCTCAAGCCGCGCATCACCGCACCCTTGCAACCAGTCGCGCGTCCCGTCACTTGAGCCGTTATCAACCACCACCACATGATCGCACGGCCCCTCCAGCAATCGCCCCAACGTGGTCTTGATTTGCGCCAGACGGTTAAACGTCACCACCACCGCCACCAGCCGCGCGCTCAAAGCGGGGCCTCAACGAAGGCCGGCATCTGGCCGCCCTGCAAAAACCGCGCGGCTACGTCCAAAGCCTCGCGAATGGTCACATCCATATCCAGATAGCGATAAGTGCCAAGCCGCCCAACGAACGTCACGTCCCTTTCATGCTGTGCGCGCGCCACATATTTGGCCAACAGCGCCTTCTCCCCCACTTGCCGGATTGGATAGTAAGGAATGTCACCGGGCTGGGCCGCTCGGGAAAACTCGCGATAAAGCACCGAGCCGCGATGCTCCTCCCAAGGTGCGAAATGTTTATGCTCGGTGATGCGGGTATAAGGCACGTCCATGTCACCGTAATTCATCACCGCACAGCCCTGATAATCGCCCGCGTAAGTAAAGCGCTCAAACTCCAATGTGCGATAGCCAAGCCGCCCCAGATCGTGATCATACCAACCATCGAGCGGCCCCGACGTGAACACATGATCATAGGCAGCGACTTTGGCGCGCCGGATGGTTTGGCCCAATGTCACGGTGATATTTTCATGCGTCAGAATACGCGCAATCATCGCGCTATAGCCATCCTCGGGCAGGCCCTGAAAGCGGTGGGAGAAGTAATTATCGTCGTAATTAAACCGCAACGGCAAGCGTTTAAGGATACTGGCCGGCAGCTCGCTTGGCGCACAACCCCATTGCTTTTGGCTATAGCCTTTGAAAAACGCCTCATAAAGATCGCGGCCAACAAAGCGCAAAGCCTGCTCCTCGAATGTCTGCGGATCTGTGATCGTCCGGTCGGCCTGCTCGCTCTGAATAAAGTCTCGCGCCTGATCCGGTCGCAGGCTCAGGCCGAAAAACTGGTTGATGGTATGAAGGTTGATCGGCAAGGAAAACACCCGCCCCTTTGCCGTGGTCTTGACCCGGTTCTTATAGGGCCTAAAACGCGCGAACCCATTCACATAATCCCAAACCTCCTTATCATCGGTGTGAAAAATATGCGGGCCGTAAACATGCACTAAAACCCCGGTATCCGCATCGCGCGCGGTGTGGCAATTGCCGCCAATATGATCGCGCCCGTCAACCACGCTAACCTTATGCCCGCCCCTGGCCAGCGCGCGCGCAATTACCGCGCCCGACAGCCCTGCCCCCACCATCAGAAGGTTTTTCGTGGTCATAAAGCCCCTACCCTCGCGCTTTCAACCAACCCAGGAACGCACCATCGGGGCTGCGCAACCGCGCGCGACCCGTGCGCGCCCAAACGCCCCGCCACTCGGCCTCCAGCGCGTAAATATCCCAATCCGGGGCAAAAATTCGCGCACGCTCAATGGTCTCGGCGCGAAGGGCGGGCAGTTCTGTTTCGTCAAACAGCCGATCTCGCAGAGTGAACCGGATGATATCGCCGGCATCCTCGTTCATGTGGTAATCGGGCAGATGGTCGGCGGCGATCATGTCGCGGATCATCTTGCGAAACACCCGGCGCGGCGAGGCAGAGCCTGATTTTTTCAACAAGGTCTCCAGCCCGATGCGCCACTCGCCTTGGCGCCCGCAATGCTTGCGCGCAATCTCGTAAACCCGCCGCTCCAACGGTTTTCGCAGGCGGAAATAATCGCGGCTCAGGGTCAGAACCGACTTATTCATCACCGCGCGATAAAGCCAATCGCTGAGCTTCACGCTGACGCTGATCATGCGGCCAGCCCGCGAATGGCGCACAATCTCCCAGCTTTCAATCAGGCCAAATCCCGAGGTGATCTCAACCTCGCCGGTGGGAATAGTGGTGGTGATGCGGGTGCCAACCAGACGCTCGAACGCTTCGCGCAACCGCTTATAGCCATTGCCGGAGGTCTCGCGATTGGTCGCCACCAGCAGATCATGCGCCTTCAGATGCAAGGTTTGCGCCACCGGCTCACCGGCATTGACCGCCGCCATCAACTGGCTGATGCAATAGATTAAAATATCCTTATCGTGGATCGTCGCCAGCCCCTTGACCGAGGGGGTGATCTCGATCGAACTGGCCCCATGACTATAGCGCAAAATCCGCCGATCAGGCCGCGTGGCGAGCGAAAACAGCGGATGCTCCATCGAGGCCATGTCGTCCTTGGGAATGGCATCAAGCACATCGCAGATAAAGAAATCGCCAGTCGGGTGACGGTCAGGCAAAAGCCCGCGATCACGACCGCTCAGGGCCATGCTGCCCGAAATATTGCTCAAAACGCCCCCTGCCCCGCTGTTTTGACCGCTCCTGGCTTTGCCAGAATCGCCCGCGAGTTTCGTGGTTTCAGTGACACCCAGCCTAAAGTTATCCACATCAAGCCGCAAGACAAAGCACATCTCAAGCTCGGCCTCAAACGTGGTTCCAGAGTCGCTTAAGTGTGGCTTTGGAATCGCTTTATCGTGGCTTTGGAATCACCTGAGCTGTCAAAACCTCCGAAAACCGAGGTTAGAACAACAGCTTACCCAAAAACGATTATTGCGTAACACTTATATAACACGATTCTAACACCTAAAGAAATTCGCCCCATCTCAATCCAGACAGGGTATTATTGGTGGAAAGCCGCGGATTTGCAAAGAATATAGAGGTTTTATCCTCACTATCCTTCCATATGCTGTCTTTTGTGGTATATTGCCAAAAACCGCGCATATAAGGCGATTTTCATGGCGAGTGACCCGTTGGCCGAGCAGCCTCCGTATTTTAATATCAACCCCGATCAGGCCATGAACGCGCTTGATCCCCCTATGAGCACCAAAGGGTTTGCGGCTGTGGCCGCGGCCTGTGCCAAGGGCCGCGAAGATCTCGCTTCGCGCGGGCATAGCGAAGGCGGGCAGAAAAAGCTGCGCCTGTTTTCCACTTGGGAAATTACCAAATATCTGATCCCGGTAGCAACCGCGCATTTTCGTCGCGTGCTCAAAGCCAATCCCAACCTGCCCCAAGGCAGCAGCGAAACTGTCGGCGGGGCCAAGTGGTTTACGCTCGACGAGGTTCTACGCCTGCGCGGCCATTTCGCCACTGAAGGCTCCAAAGCCAAGGAGTATCAACCTTATCGGCCGGCTGGCTTGCCTGCCAAAATCACCGCTGTCGCCAATTTCAAAGGCGGGGTTGGCAAGACATCGACAGCGGCGCATCTGGCCATGTCGGCGGCGCTCGATGGTTACCGCGTGCTGGTGATTGATCTGGACAGCCAAGGCTCGATGACCTCGATTTTTGGCGGTCAGGTTGAGGATGAATGGAACACGGTGTTTCCGCTGATCGCGCGTCATTACGGCCAGCATCTTCAGACCGAGAACCGGGCACGACAGGAGCGTGGCGAGCCTCCCCTGCCCTTTGACGAGATGCTGACAGATGCGATGAAGGTCAAAGCTGGCGATGTGATCCAAACTACCCATTGGCCCAATATAGATCTGATTGGCGCGCAGCTTAACCTTTACTGGGCCGAGTTTCAGATCCCCGTTTGGCGGATGCAAGCACGAAGCTGGAAACTGTGGGATGCGCTGACCGATATTTTGGCGACCGATGGCGTGCTTGATGACTATGACGTGGTCATTCTGGACACCCCGCCGGCCCTTGGCTATTTGACCATTAACGGGCTGGCCGCTGCCGATATCGTGCTGGTGCCGCTTGGGGCGAGTTTTCTGGAATTTGACAGCACCGGGCGGTTTTTTGATATGCTGCATTCGACCTTTCACTCAATCGAGGAGGGGGAGAATATGGCCGCGCGCGCGCTTGGTCGGGCCGAGTTGGCGTTTGAATGGGACGCGGTGCAACTGGTGGTGACGCGCTATGATGGCGGTCAGCAGGCCGAACTTGCCAGCTTGATGCAGGCCTATCTGGGGCGCGCCATGTCGCCTTATCGGCAGGATTTTACCGCGCTGATTGGGCAGGCGGGCGAGCAGGTCAACGGGATTTACGAGGCGGATTATCGTGATTTCAACCGCGAGACCTATATTCGGGGCCGCGAAACTTTCGATCAGACCTATGCGGAATTTAAAAAGCTGTTGCTGGGGGTTTGGCGGCGGGATGAGCTGGCTGCCGAGGGGAATTTGTTATGAGGCGGGCAGGGGGGCTGGATGCCTGTTCAATGATTTCAAGGACTTACGCGGCAAATGTTTCGCGCGCGAAACAATTTGGGTATTATGATACCTCGCGTGGCGATGGCCGTGCCAACCACCGTGCGGTGGGGCAGGGGGATCGCAACCTTTTGCGCCTATCCTTGCTGTCAAAGGAGATTTTTCATGGCCAAACGTAAACGACTGACCCCCGCGCAACCGCAATATCTGCACGCGTCAGGCGCCGCTCCCGAGGTGAAATCAGCGCTTGGGCCTAATGGTCCGACCCCGCCAATCGCTCATGTGGCCGGCGAGATTGCCGCCGCTGCTGCCTTGCAAGAGGTGACCGATGCGTTGCGGCGCGCGCGCAGTGAAGGGCGCATGGTGCAGAAAATCGCGCTGACCGATATTGTTGCCGATCATCTGGCGCGCGACCGGATGCAGGCCGATGCCGAGGATCTGACCTCGC
>CAYPUW010000067.1:0-9824 GCA_964413925.1 uncultured Rhodobacter sp.
GGGGGAGATTAGCAAAATTAAACCGCACTGGGAATCTCGGAGTTATGCAGAGGTCTCAAGTTAATATCAAACCAATGCGATGTCTATGGGTTGTAGGTGATCACGCGCCGCTCACGGGTGATTGAAACGGCTTTACCTCATTTCTGTCAGCGTTCTGCTATTTGTCATGAGTTCTACAAATAAGAAACAAGGGAAGATAGATATGTTTCAACAGATAAACACTTTGGGTCGGGGGGTGGCACTTGCGTTGGTTGCTGCGTTGGTGATGGGTTCGCAGGTCTCTGCGCATAAGGCTTTGAAAACCGGCGAGATGCGGGTTTCGGCGGATGGGTTTGCTCTTTGGCAATTGCCCGATAAACGCGCACTGAACCCGGTGATTTTCGGCACGCCTGCTGCCCCGTTGAACGTGGATTTGCTGCCGGTTGCGATGCGGGCGGTCAGTTCGGATGGCGCGTCTTATACCACCATCAAAAAGCCCTCGATGTTTTCAAACAACATCAAGAAAATTTCGGGCAGCTTTAACATGAGCGTGCAGGATCTGACCGCCAAGGACAGCATGAAGTCGCGCGACAAGATCTCGATGGTGGCGAAATTCACCGGGCCGAACGGCAAGGCTTACCGTGTGGTGGTCAAGAAAGTTCTACCCGTGGGGCCGGATCACCCGTTCTATGGCGGAGTTGGGGCCAATGTTTTGATGCATGGCGCGACCGGAATTGGCACACCTCTGGTGGCTCAGGAGTTCTCCTATATCACCGCTTGGGGTCTTGGCACGTTGTATATTGACGGCCAGAAAGTTGACGATAAACGCATCGTTCACATCATGGTGTCCGAGCGCATGCGCGACGATAATTTCAAGCTCGGGTTTGGTGTGGCCAACCCTGACAAGCTGGAGATCCATCTGGCGATGCCGCCTTTGAAAGGCTCGCCCAAAGGGCCGGTGGCCAGTCCGGTTCCAAGTGGTCTGACCCTGCCCAATGGCAAGACGCAGCCGTTCATGCATGTGAATTTCTATGGCGACATAAAGGTTCTGGGCAACAAGTTCCTTGCCTCTAAGTAAAAGGTTTAAGGGTGCATGGCGAGGCTCCGGGTGTTGGCTCGGGGTCTCGTTTTTTGTTGCAATCAGTCTTTGAAACCCGTATTAAATGAACAAGTGTTCAATTAAGCGCGTTCAATTAAGCGAGGGAGCCGCCATGTTTACCGCCTCTATGAATTTCGCCCTTAGCGATGACATCCAAGCCCTGCGCGACATGGTGCATCGCTGGGCGCAAGAGCGCGTCGCGCCGATCGCCGCCGAGATTGATAAATCCAACCAGTTTCCGGCCGAGCTTTGGCGCGAGATGGGCGAGCTTGGTTTGCTCGGCATCACCGTGCCCGAGGAATATGGCGGCGTCGATATGGGCTATCTGGCGCACACGATTGCTGTTGAAGAGATCGCGCGGGCCAGTGCCAGTGTTTCGCTGTCGTACGGCGCGCATTCCAACCTTTGTGTCAATCAAATCCGCCTCAATGGTACGCCTGAGCAAAAGGCGAAATACCTGCCGGGCTTGATCTCGGGGGCACATGTGGGCGCGCTGGCCATGTCCGAGGCCGGGGCGGGTTCGGATGTAGTGTCGATGCGCTTACGGGCCGAGAAAAAGAACGGTTATTATACCTTGAACGGCACCAAATACTGGATCACCAACGGGCCGGATGCGGACACTTTGGTGGTTTACGCCAAGACCGATCCAGAGGCCGGACCGCGCGGCATGACGGCGTTTATTGTCGAGAAAACCATGAAAGGTTTCTCGACCAGCGCGCATTTTGACAAGCTGGGGATGCGTGGCTCCAACACCGCCGAGCTAATATTCGAGGACGTTGATGTGCCGTTTGAAAACGTGCTTGGCCAAGAGGGCAAAGGCGTTAACGTCCTGATGAGCGGCCTTGATTACGAGCGGGTGGTGCTCTCGGGCGGCTGTATCGGCATCATGCACGCGGTGCTTGATCACATCATGCCCTATATGCACGAGCGCAAGCAATTTGGCCAAAGCATCGGCGATTTCCAACTGATGCAGGGCAAAATCGCCGATATTTACACCGCGATGAACGCCTGCCGCGCCTATGTTTACGCGGTGGCCGGGGCCTGTGATCGCCATGAGGTCACCCGTCAGGATGCTGCCGGTTGCGTGCTGTTTTCGGCTGAAAAAGCGATGGAGGTGGCGGTGCAGGGCGTGCAGGCCATGGGCGGGGCAGGCTATCTTAGCGACAGCCCGCTTGCGCGTATCATGCGCGACGCCAAGCTGATGGAGATCGGTGCTGGCACCAGCGAAATTCGTCGGATGTTGATCGGGCGCGAGTTGATGAAAGTGACTGCATAGGAGAACCGTCATGGGTCGTTTAACTTCAACCATTCTAAGCGGCTCGGAGCAGTTCAAGGCCAATGTTTCCGCCCATGAGGTGGCAATTGCGGCCGCGCGTGCGGCGGTTGATCTGGCCGCTTTGGGCGGGGGTGAAAAACCGCGTGCGCGTCATTTGGCGCGGGGGAAAATGTTGCCGCGTGATCGGGTGGCCAATCTGCTTGATCCCGGCAGTCCGTTTTTAGAGATAGGCGCGACGGCGGCGCATGGGCTTTATGGCGGGGCCGCGCCGGGGGCCGGGGTGATCGCGGGGATTGGCCGTATTCATGGCCTTGAGGTCATGGTCATTTGCAATGACGCCACCGTCAAGGGTGGCACCTATTTTCCCATGACGGTCAAGAAGCATTTGCGCGCGCAGGAGATTGCCGAGCAAAACAACTTGCCTTGCGTCTATCTTGTGGATAGCGGCGGGGCCAATCTGCCCAATCAGGACGAGGTGTTTCCCGACCGCGACCACTTCGGGCGGATTTTTTACAATCAAGCCAATATGAGCGCCAAGGCCATCCCGCAAATCGCGGTGGTGATGGGGTCTTGCACGGCGGGCGGCGCTTATGTTCCGGCCATGTCGGATGTGACGATCATTGTGAAGGAACAAGGCACGATCTTTTTGGCCGGCCCGCCGCTGGTCAAAGCGGCAACCGGCGAGATTGTCAGTGCCGAGGATCTAGGCGGCGGCGATGTGCATACGCGCCTGTCTGGCGTAGCGGATTACTTGGCCGAGGATGATGCACATGCGCTGGCACTGGCGCGCGAGGCGGTTTACGGGTTGAACCGGGTTAAGCCGACGACGGTGAAGCTCGAACCGATTGAAGAGCCGCTCTATGATCCTTGCGAGTTGCTGGGGGTGGTGCCTGCCGATTTGCGCACGCCTTATGATATTCGCGAGGTGATTGCGCGCTTGGTCGATGGCTCCAGATTTGACGAGTTCAAATCGCGGTTTGGCGAAAGTTTGGTCTGTGGTCTGGCCCATGTCAAAGGCATGCCGGTCGGGATCATTGCCAATAATGGCGTGTTATTTTCCGAGAGCGCACAAAAAGGTGCGCATTTTGTCGAACTGTGCAGCCAGCGGCGTATCCCGTTGGTTTTCTTGCAGAATGTCACAGGCTTTATGGTCGGGCAGAAATACGAGCGCGAGGGGATTGCCCGCCACGGGGCCAAGCTTGTGACAGCCGTGGCCACGACGAAGGTGCCGAAAATCACCATGATCGTGGGCGGCTCTTTTGGCGCGGGCAATTATGGCATGGCGGGGCGGGCTTACAGTCCGCGTTTCTTGTGGTCTTGGCCCAGTTCGCGCATCTCGGTGATGGGCGGCGCGCAGGCGGCTGGCGTTTTGGCCACGGTTAAGCGTGACGCGATTGAGCGGGCGGGCGAGGTTTGGTCGGCGGCTGAGGAGGCGGCGTTCAAGCAGCCGACGCTTGATATGTTTGAGGAGCAGTCAAATCCGCTTTATGCCAGTGCGCGGCTTTGGGATGATGGAATTATCGACCCGAGAAAGTCACGCGATGTGCTTGCGCTGAGCCTGTCGGCGGCACTTTGTGCGCCTATAGAGGAGACGCGGTTTGGCCTGTTTCGGATGTAGGGTCGGGGCCTCCGGCGGGGATATTTTGGCCAATTGGAAAAGAGCGAGCGCGGTATGTTTGAGAAAATTCTGATTGCCAATCGTGGCGAGATTGCCTGTCGGGTGATTAAAACCGCCCGTGCCTTGGGGGTTGGCACGGTTGCGGTTTATTCCGATGCGGATCGTGATGCGCTGCATGTCTCGCAGGCTGACGAGGCGGTGCATATTGGCGCGGCTCAACCCTCCGAGAGCTATTTGCGCGGGGACGTGCTGATCGCGGCAGCGTTGGAAACAGGGGCCGAGGCCATTCATCCGGGCTATGGGTTTCTCAGCGAAAACCCTGAGTTTGTCGAAGCGGTCGAGGCTGCCGGATTGGTGTTTATCGGGCCATCGGCTGCGGCTATTCGGGCGATGGGATTGAAGGACGCGGCCAAGGTTTTGATGGCCAAGGCGGGGGTTCCGGTGGTGCCGGGCTATCACGGTGCGGCGCAGGATTTGGCCACGCTTGCGGGTGAGGCGGACAAAATCGGTTATCCGGTGCTGATCAAGGCGGTCGCAGGTGGCGGCGGCAAGGGGATGCGGCGGGTTGATGCGGCGAATGGGTTTGGCGAGGCACTCGAGGCCGCGCAAAGCGAGGCGCGAAACGCTTTTGGCAATGACGTGGTGTTGATCGAGAAATACGTCGAAAAACCCCGCCACATAGAAGTGCAGGTTTTTGGCGACGGCATGGACGCAGTGCATTTGTTTGAGCGTGATTGCTCGCTTCAACGGCGTCATCAGAAAGTGGTCGAGGAGGCTCCAGCGCCCGGCATGACGGACGAGATGCGCGCGGCGATGGGGGCGGCTGCGATCAAGGCGGCGGTGGCGATTGGTTATAAAGGGGCAGGCACGATTGAGTTTATCGTTGACGCTAGCGAGGGTTTGGTCGCGGACCGGTTCTGGTTCATGGAGATGAACACCCGCCTTCAGGTCGAGCATCCCGTGACCGAAATGATCACCGGCGTTGATCTGGTGGAGTGGCAGTTGCGGGTGGCGGCGGGAGAGCGCTTGCCGTGCGCGCAGGACGAGTTGGCGATCAACGGCCATGCTTTTGAAGTGCGGCTTTACGCCGAGGACGTGGCCAAGGGCTTTTTACCCGCGACAGGGCGGCTCAGTCATCTGGTGTTTGGGGCTGGCGCGCGCGCCGATAGCGGGGTTAAGGCCGGTGACGAGATCAGCCCGTTTTATGATCCGATGATTGCCAAGCTGATCGTGCATGGGCCGACGCGCGATATTGCGCTGGCACGGATGCGTGCGGCGTTGAGCGCGACCGAGGTGGCGGGAACGGTGACCAATCTCGGCTTTTTATCGGCGCTAATTGACCACAAGGATTTTCGCGCAGGTGACGTGGACACGGGGCTGATTGCGCGCGATCTTGTAGCGCTTTCGCACGAAGCGCCGCCCGAGGCCGAGGTGGTGGCCATGGCCGCATTGACCGCGTCGGGTCTGTTGGAGCGGGCCGATTGGGCCACGGGATTTGCTCTGTGGCAGCCTTTGAGGCAGGCCATCACACTTAGCTATGAGGGCGAAGATGTGGTGATCACGCTTGAAGTCGAGAGCGCGTCTGTGGTCAGGATTGCGGTTGGTGAGCAGGTGGTAATGGCGCGCAAAACGGCGGGGAACTGGCGCTTGAACGGACAGCCTGCGGCGAAAACGGCGGTGGATCATGATGGCACCATCAGCGTGTTTGCCGGGCGGGGCTTTCACTTTAGCGCCGTTGATTTGCTGGGGCATAAGGGCGAACAAAGCGGGGATGGCTCAGTTGTTGCGTCGCCCATGCCGGGGGTGGTCAAGGCGATTTTTGTGGCCCAAGGTGACACGGTCAAAGCCGGAGATCGGCTGGCGGTGTTGGAGGCGATGAAGATGGAGCATGTCTTGACGGCGGCACGCGACGGGATGATCGCCGAGGTGCTGGTAAAGGTTGGCACTCAGGTCGAGGCCGCAGCTGCACTGATCCGTCTTGAGGATGCGTCGTGATCCGCCTTCACCATGGCTGGGAAAGCCGCTCGACCCGCTCGCTGGCGCTGCTTTACGAGATGGGCTTGCCGTTTGAGCTTGTTATCCATTCGTTCACAAAGTCGCTTTATAGTGAGGGCTATCGCAAGCTTTCACCGGCGGGGCGCGTCCCGGCGCTGGAGGATGGCGATCAGGTGATCTTTGAGACCGGCGCGATCACCGAATACTTGGTGGCGACCTATCCTGAAAGCGGGCTGGGCCGACCGCTGGGGGATAGTGAGCATTGGCAATGGGTGCAGTGGCTGCATTTTGCCGAGACTATGGGCCAGCATCTGGCAACCTTGACGCAGCATCATGTGGTGCTGCGCGAGGACTGGATGCGCTCGCCCACGGTGATGAAATACGAGACCATGCGCCTAAGACGGGTGCTTGGAGTGGTAAATGATGCGCTTGAGGGGCGGGATTTTCTGTTGGCCAGCGGATTTTCGGCCATTGATACCAATATCGGCTACTCGGTTTACGGAGCGCGGTTTTTTACCGATCTGGCGGAGTTTCCCAATGTCGAGGCTTATCATGCACGACTGATGGCACGGCCATCGTTTCAAAAAGCGTTGCCGCCCGAGGGGGCGGAGCGGCTTTATCATCGCGCGTTTTATGAGTTGCCAGATGGCTGAGAAGGTGGAGATATTCGAGGTTGGCCCTCGCGATGGTTTGCAAAATGAGCAAGCTAAGATTGCCACGGACGACAAGATTGCGCTGGTGGATATTCTGTCTGAGGCGGGGTTTCGCCGCATTGAGGTGGCGTCGTTCGTGTCACCAAAATGGGTGCCACAGATGGCGGACGGGGCGGATGTTTTGGCGGGGATTTCGCGGCGGACCGGGGTCTCTTATGCGGCTTTGACCCCGAATATGCGGGGCTTTGATGACGCGCGCGCAGCACATGCCGACGAGATTGCGATCTTTGCCTCGGCCTCGGAGGGGTTTTCGCGCGCCAATATAAACTGCTCGATCGACGAGAGCCTTGCGCGGTTTGTGCCAGTGGCGGCAGCAGCCAAAGCGGCGGGGATGCGGATGCGGGGCTATGTCTCTTGCGTGACCGATTGCCCGTTTGACGGAGAGACGCCGCCCGGCGATGTGGCGCGCGTCGCGCGTGCGCTGGCCGATCTTGGTTGTTATGAAATCAGCCTTGGTGACACGCTCGGGCAGGGTCGGGTCGAGACGGTACAAGCTATGCTATTGGCGGTTTTGGACGTGCTTCCGGCGTTGATGCTGGCGGGGCATTTTCACGATACGGCGGGGCGGGCGTTGGAAAATATCGAGGCATCGCTGGCGCTGGGGGTGCGGGTGTTTGATGGCGCGGTTGGTGGGCTTGGCGGCTGTCCGTATGCGCCCGGAGCGGCGGGAAATGTGGCGAGCGAGGCGGTGTTTGACCTGCTGGAGGGGCTTGGGTTTGACACCAGTCTGGATCGCCGCATTTTGCAGCGCGGGGCCAAATTTGCGCGTAAATTACGAAGTTCTGATGGGGATGTGAGTGATGTATGAAACGATCAGGATAGACAAAGATCATCGCGGCGTCGCCTATTTGTGGCTGGCGCGGGCCGACAAGCATAATGCGATGTCGGGCCAGATGATCGCAGAGTTGAGCGACGCCGCCGAGGCGCTGGCGCGTGACGACAGCGTGCGTGTTGTGGTGCTGGGCGGCTTGGGCAAATCTTTTTGCGCGGGCGGCGATTTGCGCTGGATGCAGGCGCAGATGACGGCTTCGCGCGAGGAGCGACGCGTTGAGGCGCGAAAGCTCGCCAATTTGTTGTTTCTTCTCAACACCCTGCCCAAGCCCCTGATCGGGCGCATTTCGGGCAATGCTTTTGGCGGCGGGATCGGCCTGATCTCGGTTTGTGACGTGGCAATCGGGGTGGAGCGCGCAAAATTCGGGCTGACCGAGGTAAAGCTCGGCCTGATCCCCGCCACGATCAGCCCTTATGTTTTGGCACGGATCGGCGAAAGCAAGGCGCGGCGTGTATTTATGTCGGCCCGTCTGTTTGACAGTGACGAGGCGGTGAAACTGGATTTACTGGCGCGCGTGGTCGCGCCTGAGGATTTGGACGCGGCGATTGAGGCGGAGATCATACCCTATCTTGAGGCCGCGCCCAAAGCGGTCGCAGCCGCCAAGGCCCTGACCCGCTCGCTCGGCCCGCCAATTACTCAGGAGATCATTGACGCCACCATCGAACGTTTGGTTGCGGCATGGGAGGGCGAGGAAGCCCCCGAAGGCATCGCCGCCTTTTTTGCGCGACGAAAACCCCGCTGGCAGGAGGAATAGCGTATCTTTTGGGGCGCATATCAAGTGGAATCGTTTCCAACTCGTTGACAATTACCTGAATATACGCCCTATTAACCCTTGTGATAGAAGTAGGGCTTAGGAGGCTTTGCGTCATGAAAATATGTCAGTTCAACTCCCAAAAAATCGTTACCCTGACGTTATTCGGCCTTGGCACCGCGCTCGCCACCCCAGCTTGGTCGGGGGACTTACGTCTGGATATGGGCGTGATGTCACTTAACACGCCGTCGCATGACTTTTATGCCGAGCGCGGCGAGGTATCGCCCTTCACAAGAAATAGCAATCTTGCGACATATGATGGCAACACGTTGGGGGCGTCGATCAACGGCGTGATGTCATTTGGTTTGCCAGACAGCAGAATATTCGGGGCGCAGCGGTTGGATATCGGTCTGTTCGGGGCAAGCACATCAGGCTCAGGCTCCGCGTTGTTTACTGATCCGGGGGTTGGGACGAGATATGGTTTCGTAGCGCTTGATAACTCCACCGGCTATGGAACATCGGCGGTTGGGGATACGTTGGCCACCAGCACATCGCGCTCAGGCTCGGTGAGCGGTGTAAGCCTGCTGCTCAACCAGATAGGTGCAGGAGCGGACAGTTCCGGGTTCTCGTTCGGGTTCGGCGCGCAGCTTTTTGCGCTCGACCAGAGAACAACTTCCAGCGGCACGATCAAGATTTTTTCCGGTCCTCTGACTGGTCGCTATGACTTGACGGAAAGTCTGAATAGCCGGTTTGCCGGGCCGGAAGTTAATTTGGCCTATCGCGGGCCGATGTCCGGGGATTGGCGGCTTGAGGCCAAGCTGGCGTTTGCGGCTTTGGTTTCCGACACACAATATCAGGGCAATGCCGAGCATTTTACCAATAATATAAGCGATGCGGTGACGGCCAACGCGGTGTCGGACAGCTCGACCGCGCTCTTAAGTTCGGCGCAGGTTTCGCTGAGTCGGTCGGTCGGAAAGAACGGAACTTTGCGGGCCAGCGCCGGGATCAGTCAATTGTCTGGCGCGGCAACGATCAATTACGGTTCGGTTCCTTCCGATCCGGGCGGAGGGGTGCTCAGGATCGAATATGGGACGGCGATTAGCGCGCAACTCGGTCTGTCGCTTGGCTTTGCATTCTAGTAGCAGGAGAGCATCTTGCCTGAGTCGGATGGTTTTTGGGCTGATATATTTCCCATATTCTTAACAACAGATCGTTGGATGGCGGCGCGGGCTGGCTTTGGTCAGATAGTGTACCATTGTGTGCAAAAAATGCCCGTTATCCCCCCCGGTTCGGTTGACCTTGGTTTGAGCCGGGCGTAAACATCGGCAAGGTTATTGGTCACGCACAAGCACCCAAAAGGAGGCCCCGTTGGACGCCCTGTTAAGAGAATATCTTCCGATCATCATTTTTCTGGGGCTGGGCATCGCGCTGGGGCTGATTTTGATCCTTGCGGCCTTTGTTGTGGCCGTGCGCCATCCCGATGCAGAAAAGATCAGCGCTTTTGAGTGCGGGTTCAACGCTTTTGACGACGCGCGGATGAAGTTTGATGTGCGGTTCTATC
>CAYPUW010000068.1:0-9805 GCA_964413925.1 uncultured Rhodobacter sp.
CCCCTTTCCCTACCCGACGCTCTTCCGAGCTACCCTTAGGGCAATGTCACCCGGGTGCCACACCCCATTAAGTAAAAAGTTCCTAAGGGAACACGATCCGGCCGCATCAAAACCTCTTGGGTTGGATGCGGCCGGATTTTCCGGTAAGCACATGCCTAAAAAACAACTATAACTGTGGGTGGCAGCTATGGACACAATAATATTGCAAATCCTCAACGGTCTGGACAAGGGGAGCGCTTACGCGCTGATCGCTCTTGGTCTGACCCTGATTTTCGGCACTTTGGGCGTGGTTAATTTTGCCCATGGCGCGATTTTCATGATCGGGGCGTTTACCGCCGTGACCCTGAACAAACTGTTGTCGTGGTCCTATGCGACCATCGACCCGACACGAACCAATTTTCTTGGCCAACCGCTGGAGGTCAACACCCCCTATCTGGTCAAATGGTTTGGCGCGAGCACCGGCAATGGCATTATCGACTGGTCAGTGCCGCTGGCGATCCTGTTCTCGATCCCGATCATGCTGTTTATCGGTTTTGCGATGGAGCGGGGCCTGATCAAGTATTTCTACCACCGCCCGCACGCCGACCAAATCCTCGTCACTTTTGGTTTGGCGATTGTGCTGCAAGAGATCATCAAGGCGTTTTACGGTGCCAACCCGATCCCCACCCCTGCGCCCGCCATGTTCAAAGGCTCGTTTGATTTCGGGGTGTGGCTGGGATTTGCGCCCAACGCCATCATCTATCCCTATTGGCGCTTGATCTATTTCGCCTTTTCCGGCGTTGTTATCAGCGGGGTTTTCGCCTTTTTACGCTTTACCACATTTGGCATGGTGGTGCGCGCAGGCATGGCCGACCGCGAGACCGTGGGCCTGCTTGGCATCAATATCGACAAGCGCTTCACCATCATGTTCGGCATCGCCGCCGCCGTGGCCGGGGTTGCGGGCGTGATGTATGCGCCGATTAATTCGCCCAATTACCACATGGGTATGGATTTTCTGGTGCTGAGCTTTGTGGTGGTGGTTGTCGGCGGCATGGGCAGTCTTCCCGGCGCGATTCTGGCGGGTTTCCTGCTTGGCGTGCTTGAGAGTTTTGCCTCCATGAACGAGATCAAATCGATCTTTCCCGGCATCGACCAGATCATCATCTATCTGGTGGCGATTGTCATCCTTCTCACCCGACCGCGTGGCCTTTTGGGTCGAGCGGGCATGATGGAGGAATAATCCATGCTCAACATCAACAAAAAAGACCTCGCCCTTTTGATCGTCGTCAGCGCGCTGGTGTTGCTGGCCCCGTTCCTGTTGCAACCATTCCAAAGCGGCACCGGATTGGCGCAATTCAACGCAGGCTATCCCGATTTGATGCAACGGTTCGTTATTTTCGGCATATTCGCCATCGGCTTTAACCTTTTGTTGGGACTAACCGGCTATTTGTCGTTTGGACATGCCGCCTTTTTAGGGGTCGGCAGCTATTCCGCCGTGTGGATGTTCAAGCTGCTCAGCATGAACGTGATCCCCGGCATTTTGCTGGCGGTAATCATGTCCGGTCTGTTTGCGGCCCTGATCGGCTGGATCAGCTTGCGCCGCTCGGGCATCTATTTCTCGATCCTGACACTGGCCTTCGCGCAGATGAGCTATAATCTCGCCTATTCGGTGCTGACGCCCCTGACTAATGGCGAAACCGGCCTGCAAATCCGCCTTAATGATCCGCGCATACTTGATGGCGCGGTCACCACTGGCACGCTGCCGACCACCAATATCCTACCGCCTTCATGGTTTGACGGCTTTGAGATGCGCGACACATTCCAGCTTGATCTGGGCGGTTGGGTGTTTCAGTTCAACACCGGCTATTATCTGGCCGCGATCCTGATGATCCTGTCGTTTTATCTCGCCATGCGCATCTTTCGCTCGCCGTTCGGGCTGATGCTGCGGGCGGTCAAAACCAACCAGACACGCCTCAAATATACCGGCATCAACACCCGTCCCTATACGCTGGCCGTGTTCGTGATTTCGGGCATGTATGCGGGGCTTGCCGGTGGTTTGCTGGCGGCGATGGACCCTCTGGCAGGGGCCGAACGTATGCAATGGACCGCGAGCGGCGAGGTCATCTTGATGGTGATCCTTGGCGGCGCAGGCACATTGGTCGGGCCGGTTCTTGGCGCGGGCTTCATCAAATATTTCGAGAACATTTTTTCGAAAATCAACGACTCCGTGCTGCATAGCTGGTTTTCGGGCCTACCCGACTGGCTGGCAAACTTTCTGGTCGACATCATCCACCCCTTCGTTGGCAAGGGCTGGCAGTTAACCCTTGGTGCGCTGTTCATGCTGATCGTGATCTTTTTACCCGGCGGGCTGGTCGAGGGTGGGCGCAAAATTGCGGGACTTGTGCGACGCAAACCCAAAAGCGGAGCTGACGCAGGGCATCGCCCCAAACAAACACCGCATGTGGCGGAATGAACATGGAAACCAACATCAGCGGGGCTGTTATGGCAGAGACCGGGATCGGCTTGTTAGAAGTCAAAAATGTCTCAAAACGCTTTGGCGGATTGCAGGCACTCAACGATGTCAATCTCAGCATCAAGCGCAACAGCCTTCACGCCATAATCGGGCCGAACGGGGCAGGCAAATCAACGCTGCTCAATTGCTTTGTCGGCAAGCTCATGCCCGACACCGGCTCTGTCATGTTCGACGGCCATTCGCTTTTGGGTATCAAGCCGCATGAAATTAACCAACTCGGGGTCAGCCGCGTCTTTCAAACACCGGAGATCTTCACCGATCTTTCGGTGCTTGAAAACGTCCTCATCCCGTGTTTCGCCAAGCGCGATGGCTCGTTTCGCCTGCACGCTCTGGGGACCGTTGCGCATGAGGTTGATATTCGTCAAAAGGCCGAGCAAATGCTGATCGACGTCAACATGCAGGACAAACAGCACATGAATGCGGCCAGCCTTTCGCGCGGGGATAAACGCCGTCTGGAGATGGCCATGTGTCTGGCACAAGACCCCAAATTGCTGCTGCTGGACGAGCCAACTGCCGGCATGGCGCGCGCCGACACCAACAACACCATCGACCTTCTAAAAGAGATCAAAGAGAGCCGCGACATCACTATGGCGATCATCGAACATGACATGCATGTGGTGTTCAGCTTGGCCGAGCGCATCACGGTGATGGCCCAAGGCACCCCCATCGTCGAGGATATTCCCGACAACATCAAGGGTCATCCGCGCGTGCAAGAGGCCTATCTTGGAACCCCCACCGAGGAGACCGCCGCATGAACGCCCCTCTGGCAAAAAACGCCAACCACGCCGAGACCGCGCCTGCCTATTTCTCGGTCTGGGACATGCATGCCTATTACGGCGAAAGCTATATCGTGCAAGGCATCAGCTTTAACGTCCACGAGGGCGAAATTCTGGCGCTTTTGGGCCGCAATGGCGCGGGTAAAACCTCGACCCTGCGCGCGATTGCGCGGCTTGACAGCCCGTCGCTGACCCACGGCGAAATCTGGCTTGACCACCAACCGCTGCACAAGATGAAATCCTATCAGTCGGCCCAAGCGGGCATCGCATTGGTGCCAGAGGATCGACGGATCATCCAAGGGCTGACCGTCGAGGAAAATCTGCAACTGGCGCAGATCGAACCGCCGATTGGCTGGTCGCTCAGCCGGATATACGAGCTGTTTCCAAGGCTTGGCGAACGCCGAAAACAAGAAGGCACGACCCTTTCCGGCGGCGAGCAACAAATGCTGGCGATTGGCCGAGCGCTTGCGCGCGACATCAAATTGCTGCTGCTGGACGAGCCTTACGAGGGCCTCGCCCCGGTCATTGTGCAGGAAATCGAGAAAACCCTGCGCCTGATCAAAGAGCAGGGCATCACCACCATTATCGTTGAGCAAAACGCCATCGCGGCCCTGAAACTGGCTGATCGCGCGGTCATTCTGGATACCGGCGAGATCGTTTTTGACGGCGCCGCTCAAGAGGTGCTGGACAATGAGGCCCTGCGCCGCGAATATCTGGCCATCTGACTTAAGACACTCCAAACACCAACACAGGACATGGATAAATGACCGCCAAAACCCTCTTTTCGCCCTCCGACGATTTTGCCGCCCAAGCGCTGATCTCTGCAACCAAATACAATCAAATGTATGCGGCCTCAATTAGTGACCCGGATGCGTTTTGGGGGGCCGAGGGCAAGCGGCTCACGTGGATCAAGGACTATACCAAGGTCAAAAACGCGTCCTTTACCTATCCCGATGTGTCGATAAAATGGTACGAAGACGGGGTTCTCAACGTCAGCGCCAACTGCATCGACCGCCACCTTGAAAAACGCGGCGATCAGACCGCGATCATCTGGGAGGCCGACGATATTAACACCCCCAGCCGCCATATCACCTATAAAATGCTGCACGAAAAAGTCAGCAAACTGGCCAATCTTTACAAATCCCTAGGGGTGAAAAAAGGCGACAGGGTCGTGCTTTACATGCCAATGATCCCCGAGGCCGCCTATGCGATGCTGGCCTCCGCAAGGATCGGCGCTATTCACTCGGTGGTGTTTGCGGGCTTTTCGCCCGAGGCACTGGCCTCGCGGATCAAGGGCTGCAAGGCCTCCTTGGTGATCACGGCAGACGAGGCTCCGCGCGGGGGGCGCAACACGCCGTTAAAAACCAATGTCGACAAAGCCTTGGAGATTTCTGGCGACGTGACCACGCTGGTGGTCGAGCGTACAGGTGCCGATATTGCCATGAAAGCCGGGCGCGACCACTCTTATAACGCCGGCATGGCAACAGCCTCCGCCGATTGCCCGCCCGAACCGATGAATGCCGAAGACCCGTTGTTCATCCTTTACACCTCCGGCTCGACCGGCCAACCCAAAGGGGTGGTTCACTCCACTGGCGGCTATCTGGTTTACACCGCCATGACCCATGAATATGTGTTTGATTACCACGAGGGCGACATCTTTTGGTGTACCGCCGATGTGGGTTGGGTGACGGGCCACAGCTATATCGTGTACGGCCCGCTGGCCAATGGCGCGACCACGCTGATGTTTGAAGGCGTGCCAACCTACCCCGATGCCAGCCGGTTCTGGCAGGTCTGTGACAAGCATAAGGTTAACCAGTTCTACACCGCCCCCACCGCCATTCGCGCGTTGATGGCGCAGGGCGATGATTTCGTCACCAAGTGCGATTTGTCGTCGATCAAGCTGCTGGGAACAGTTGGCGAACCGATCAATCCCGAGGCTTGGCATTGGTACGACCAAATCGTCGGCAAGGGCAAACGCCCGATCGTTGACACATGGTGGCAAACCGAAACCGGCGGCCACATGCTGACACCCCTGCCCGGTGCAATCGCCACCAAACCCGGCTCGGCCACGGTGCCGTTCTTTGGCATCGAGCCGGTCATTCTGGATGCCCAAACCGGCGTTGAGCAAACCGAAATGGAGGCCGAAGGCGTGCTCTGTATCAAGTCAAGCTGGCCCGGTCAAATGCGCACAGTCTACGGCGACCACGACAGGTTCGTGGCGACCTACTTCGCTGATTACAAAGGATATTACTTCACCGGCGATGGCGTTCGCCGCGACGGCGACGGCTATTACTGGATCACCGGACGGGTTGACGACGTGATCAATGTATCAGGCCACCGTATGGGCACGGCCGAGGTCGAAAGCGCGCTCGTTTCCCACCCCAAAGTGTCCGAGGCCGCCGTGGTCGGCTATCCCCACCCGATCAAAGGACAGGGCATTTACGCCTATGTCACCTTGATGGCGGGCGAGGAATATAGCGATGAACTGAAGCAGGAGCTGGCCAATTGGGTGCGCAAAGAAATCGGCCCGATTGCCAAACCGGACCTACTGCAATGGGCGCCGGGCCTGCCAAAAACCCGCTCCGGCAAAATAATGCGGCGCATTTTACGCAAAATTGCCGAAAATGATACCGGCTCGCTTGGCGACACCTCGACACTGGCCGATCCAAGCGTGGTTGACGAGCTGATAAGCTCGCGGCTGGTGCGCGATTAGGGCCTGAATAAAAAACGACCGCATCAAAGCGGACGGACAAAATCCGTCCGCGCGTAGCCTTGCAAAAACAGCAATGCGCTCAGATCGCCAAAGTTAATGCGAATATCGCAAGCCGCCGCAACAGCCGGTTTGGCGTGGAGCGCAACTCCCGCGCCCGCCAGCCCGAGCATCCCCAGATCATTGGCCCCGTCGCCGACCGCCATCACATCTTCAAGCGACAGCCCCCGCGCGGCGGTAATTTCATGCAAGGCCTCGACCTTGGCCTCACGACCTAAAATTGGCGCGACCACCTGCCCAGTCAGAACACCGTCACTGATTTCCAGCACATTGGCGCGGTTTTCGTCAAACCCCAGCCCATGGCCGATGCTTTGGGTGAACTCGGTAAACCCACCTGAGACCAGCGCGCAATAAGCGCCGTTGGCCTTCATTGTCGCGACCAGTTCGACCCCACCGGGTGTGGGCGTGATGCGGCTTTCCAGCACCTCGTCGATCACCGCCTCGTCAAGCCCCGCCAGCAGCGCAACCCGCTCGCGCAAAGCGGTCTCAAACTCGATCTCGCCATTCATCGCCCGCGCGGTAATGGCCGCAACCTTGGCCCCGAAACCGGCAACATCCGCCAGCTCGTCAAGACATTCCTGCTCGATCATGGTGCTGTCCATATCGGCAAGCAGCATCTTTTTGCGCCGCCCCTCGGCCTCTTGGATCACCAGATCTACACCTCGATCCTGCAAGGTCTGCCATATGTTGTGTATGTCATGGGGAACCTCGGCCACCGGAAACTCGCACGCAACCCCTTGCTGCAACCAGCGAAACTCGCCGCCATCCAGCCGTTTGTGATAAGGCAACACATTATTAACAGTCAGGACCGGCTCTTTCGGCGAGGTCAGAAAACTTGCCACAAACATCAGGTCTCTCCGCTAATTCCGCCGCCAAGCTCGTCGTTTTCCGGCCATAAAAGGCCGCATACACCGGATTTTGCGCTTGATAAACCCTTTTCGCGCCTCTAGAGGTCGCGGTGGGACACCCTTCCCCAACGAAGGGCAAATATCTGTGAGGATACCATGACTATGACCACCAAAAAACCGGACGCTCGTCCGGCCAATCCCCTGTTTTCGTCCGGCCCCTGCACCAAACCGAAAGGTTGGACGCTTGAGGCGTTGGCAGACGCGCCGCTTGGCCGCTCGCATCGGGCCGCAATCGGGAAATCCCGGCTGAAAGACGCGATTGAGCGCACGCGCGACATTCTAAACATTCCGGCAGACTATAAAATCGGCATCGTTCCCGCCTCTGACACTGGCGCGGTCGAGATGGCCCTTTGGTCGCTGCTCGGCGCGCGCGGTGTTACGATGTTGGCATGGGAAAGCTTTGGTTCCGGCTGGATCACCGATGTGACCAAGCAGCTAAAACTCGACGTAACGACCCACAAGGCCGACTACGGTCATCTGCCAAATCTTAACGCCGTTAACTTTGATGACGACGTGGTTTTTACATGGAACGGCACCACTTCAGGCGTGAGGGTTCCCGATGGCGACTGGATCGACGCCGAGCGTGCGGGCCTGACCATATGCGACGCAACTTCGGCGGTGTTCGCGCAAGATTTGCCGTGGGACAAGCTTGATGTGACCACTTTTAGCTGGCAAAAAGTGCTGGGAGGCGAGGCCGCTCATGGCATGTTGATCCTCAGCCCGCGCGCGGTGGAGCGACTGGAAACCTACACCCCCCAGTGGCCCCTGCCCAAGATTTTTCGCCTCACCAAGGGCGGCAAGTTGATCGACGGCATTTTCAGCGGCGCGACCATCAACACGCCCTCGATGCTGGCGGTCGAGGACTATCTTGTGGCGCTCAAATGGGCCAAGGATCAGGGCGGTTTGCAAGGCCTGATCGCCAAGGCAGATCGCAACCTCGCGGTGTTGGCAGAGTTCGTCAAGACAACGCCGTGGGTAGAGTTTCTTCCCGTTGATCCCGCGACCTATTCCAACACATCTGTCTGCCTAAAGATCACTGATCCGACGATCACAGCACTTGACGACCAGGTGCAGGCCGAGTTCGCCAAAGCCATCGCAAAACGCCTTGATGTCGAAGGGGCAGCTTACGATATCGGCTCTTACCGCGACGCCCCCGCCGGCCTGCGCATCTGGACCGGAGGCACGGTCGAGACCGATGATTTGCGCGCCCTGATCCCGTGGCTCAACTGGGCTTACCATACTGAAAAAGCAGCACTTTAATCTATATTTCGCGAGCATCCCTCGCCTGACAACACATCAATGGAGGCCAAAATGGCACCTAAAGTACTCGTATCCGACAAGCTCAGCAAAACCGCTGTCGAGATTTTTCGCGTCCACGGTATCGACGTGGATTTCCTGCCGGATGTCGGCAAGGACAAGGTCGAAATGCTGAAAATCATCGGCAAATATGACGGGCTGGCCATTCGTTCAGCCACCAAGGCCACGGCAAAACTTCTGGCCAACGCTGACAATCTAAAGGTGATTGGCCGTGCCGGAATCGGTGTCGATAACGTTGATCTCCAAGCCGCCAGCCGCAAGGGCGTGATCGTCATGAACACGCCGTTTGGCAACTCGATCACCACGGCAGAGCACGCCATAACCATGATGATGGCCGTGGCCCGCCAAATCCCCGCCGCCAATGATTCCACCCAAGCCGGCAAGTGGGAAAAGTCGCGTTTCATGGGCACCGAAGTGACCAATAAAGTCCTCGGTCTGATCGGCTGCGGCAATATTGGCTCCATCGTTGCCGACCGCGCCAAGGGTTTGAAAATGAAGGTCGTCGCCTATGATCCGTTCCTGTCAGAGGAGCGCGCAGAGCAGCTTGGCGTGATCAAGGTCGAGCTTGACGATCTACTGGCCCGCGCCGATTTTATCACGCTTCATGTTCCGCTAACCGACAAAACCCGCATGATTATCGACGCCGAGGCCATCGCCAAAACCAAGAAAGGCGTGCGCATTATCAACTGCGCGCGCGGCGGTCTTGTTAACGAATTGGCACTCGCAGAGGCCCTGAAATCAGGCCATGTCGCAGGTGCCGGTTTTGACGTGTTCGAGGTGGAACCCGCCACCGATAGCCCACTTTTCGGCCTGCCAAACGTGGTCGTCACCCCGCATCTGGGCGCTGCAACCACCGAGGCGCAGGAAAATGTCGCCATCCAAGTCGCCGAACAAATGTCGGATTATTTGATTAACGGCGCGGTCACCAACGCGATCAACATGCCCTCGATCACGGCGGAGGAGGCCCCGGTTTTGGCCCCCTTCATCGAGCTTGCCACCCATCTCGGCGCTTTTGTCGGCCAAATGACCGACGATCCGATCAAGGCGGTCAACATTCTTTATGACGGCGATGTTGCGACCATGAACACAAGCGCGCTCAATTCCGCATGCGTTGCCGGGCTGATGCAGGCCTCGATCCCCGAGGTCAATATGGTCTCCGCCCCGGTGGTTGCGCGCGAGCGTGGCATCCAGATTTCCACCACCACCCAAGAGAAATCCGGCGCGTTTGACAGCTATGTCAAGCTGACGGTGGTGACCCAAGCCACCGAACGCTCCATCGCGGGCACGGTATTTTCCGACAAAAAACCACGTTTTATCCAGATCAAAAACATTAACATCGACGCCGAGATTTCGGCGGATATGCTCTATACTACCAACAAGGACGTGCCCGGTATCATCGGCGCGTTGGGGGCTACGCTTGGTGGAAATGACGTCAATATCGCCAACTTTACCCTTGGTCGCGCCAAGGTGGGCGGCGACGCAATCGCCTTGCTGTCGGTCGATCATCAAGTGTCAGACAAGG
>CAYPUW010000069.1:0-9745 GCA_964413925.1 uncultured Rhodobacter sp.
GCGGCAAAAACTGATCTCGCGCTGATGGGGTAGGATTAATGGGTCCTGACCCTAGGCCGCACGGCGCACCAAATTCGCGCGTTTCCACCACCGGCAGCGTGCCATTATCTGGTTTCGCTCCGATTTGTCGCAGGTTAGCCCCTGAACAAACATATTCAATACCTGTAATGCACTGGAAATCATTGTTCAGGCGTACCATGCAGATATATCTTCCCATTGCCGAAATGTCGGTCAACGCGTTTTTGTTACTTGGCCTTGGCGGTTTGGTCGGGATATTGTCGGGCATGTTTGGCGTGGGTGGCGGTTTTTTGATGACGCCTTTGCTGTTTTTCATCGGCATTCCGCCAGCGGTTGCGGTGGCGACCGAGGCAAACCAGATCGTCGCCTCGTCTTTTTCGGGCGTGCTGGCGCATCTCAAACGACAAACTGTGGATTTGAAGATGGGGTTGGTGTTGCTGGTTGGCGGCCTGTTTGGCGCGACAGTCGGGGTGCAGGTTTTCAAGGCGTTAAAAGCAATCGGTCAGGTCGAGCTTTTGGTCACCCTCAGCTATGTGGTGTTTCTCGGCGTGGTCGGCGGCTTGATGTTCTTTGAGAGCCTGCGCGCCATTCGCCGGGCCAACGATCCAAGCCCGCGCAAGCCTGTGCGCAAACAGCGAAACTGGGTCCATGCCCTGCCGCTCAAGATGAAATTCCGCACCTCGGGCATCTATATCAGCGTTATCCCACCGATTTTGGTTGGGGTTATCGTCGGGGTGTTGGCGGCGATCATGGGCGTCGGCGGCGGCTTTATCATGGTGCCAGCGATGATCTATATTTTGGGGATGCCAACCAAGGTGGTGATCGGAACCTCGCTGTTTCAGATTATTTTTGTGACCGGATTTACCACGTTGATGCACGCCACAACAAACTATACCGTTGATATGGCGCTGGCGGTTTTATTGCTGATCGGCGGTGTGGTCGGGGCGCAGATCGGCACGCGAATTGGCCTCAAGATGAAGGCGGAGCAGTTGCGGATTTTGCTGTCTATACTGGTGCTGGGCGTAAGCGGCAAACTGGCGTTTGATCTGCTGCTTGAGCCGTCTGAACTTTACTCTCTCTCAGCAAGGGCCCCGTCATGATCCGCTTTCTTCTAGCTTTTTTACTTTTCGCCCAAACCGCCAACGCGGCGGAACGGGTGGTTGCCGATATGAGCCAAAGCCTCGTGTCCATCACCGCTAATTTTGATGGCACGGCGATTTTGATTTTTGGCGCGGTCAAACGAAATTCGCCTGCGCCCAAAGGCAAGCTCGAGGTGATCATCGCTGTCACCGGGCCAAGCTCGCCGGTCATCGTGCGCAAAAAATCACGCGTGCTGGGGATTTGGGTCAATCGAGAAGCGGTGAAAATCGATTTCGCGCCCAGCTTTTATGCGGTTGCCTCGACCAATCCCCTCCCCCAAGTGCTGAGCCAAGTCGAAGACTTTCAACGCCGCGTCAGTATTGAGCGTATGATCCGCTCTGCCGAAACGGCCAAGGACACCCAAAAAATCGAAAAGTTCGCGCAGGCGATTGTGCGTATTCGCGATGCAAACGGCCTTTATACAGAGACCGGGGGCAAGGTAAAACTGACCGAGGGGACGTTGTTTAAAACCGAGATCGCACTGCCGTCAAATCTGGTCGAGGGCGACTATCTGACCCGGATTTTCCTCACCCGCGACAAGAAGGTTGTGGACGAGTACCAAACCACAATCGCCGTTCGCAAGGTCGGACTGGAGCGGTGGATCTACAATCTGGCCCATGAACGCCCGCTGGCCTACGGGATTTTGTCGCTGGTTATCGCCATTTTTGCAGGCTGGCTAGCGTCAGCGATTTTCCGGGTGTTGCGGCTGAATTAAACGCTGAACCTTGGACGCTAAAACGCCTGAAACGTCAGGGTGGTTAACGAGCGGCTGATGCCCGGAATGTCCAAAATCTTGTCGTTCACGAATTTGCCGATATCGTCGCTCTCGTCGATATAAATTTTGGCCATCAAATCGTAATCGCCGCTGGTGGAATAAAGCTCTGACACAATTTCGCGGCCATAGATCGCGTCGGCCACCTCATAGGTTTTGCCGGGATTGCAGCGGATTTGCACGAATACACATTTCATATTTGACGCCTTGAAAAGAGCCATATCTGGCCGGTTCAAGCCGGATACTAGAGCGCCGCCTCGTCACCTTCAAGCGTCAGTGGCGCCGCTTTGGGTTTTCGCAAATCCTCGATCCCAAGCGGCGCCGTTGGCTTGGACAGCATATAGCGTCGAACCCAGAACAGCCGATGCTCGGCGCGGGTGATCGCCACATAGGCCAGACGCTGCCAGAGCGCGATCCCCGCCTCGGTTAGCCCCGAGCGCGCGGCGGCGTAAATATCCGGCGCAAACACCTGAACATCGGGCCATTGCGAGCCTTGCGCCTTGTGGATTGTCACCGCTGCCCCGTGCAAAAACGCCGCACCCATTTTTGCGGCGAAGGGGATGAACGGCTCGTCCTGATCCGGGGCTTCGATCTTGATAATGGTGGCGGCATTGACCTGAGGATCTTCGGCCCCAAACATATACAGGCGTGAAAATCCGGGCTTGCGGCCCGGTCCCATATAGACGGCTTGCGCGCCTTTGATCAGGCCGCGCGCCTCAAGATCGACGCGCTTTTTGCGGTGTTTTTGTGGCAGTTCGATGCCGTCGCAGATCAACGGCTCGCCCGGCAAAAGCTCGGTCATGGGCGCGCCGTAAGCGGCGCGAAACGCTTGAATGAGGCGGATGCGGGTGGCATTTCGCCAAACCAAAACCGGCGAGCGGGCCATCTTTTCAGCGTCGGCACGAGCGGCAAGAACCACCCTGTCGTCGCGCGCGGCAGCCGCCTCGATCATCGCTTCAAACGCGTCAAAACTAAGGTCAGGATTTCCCAATGCATGGGCGAGATCGAGGATCGGATTGTCCTCGGTCTGGCGGTGGATACGGTGGAGATGGGTCTTGCGGCTGGCTTTGACCTCGTCAAATGCCATGGTCCCGGACTGACCCACCGGGGCCAGTTGAGCCGGGTCGCCAAATAGCACAAGCGTCGAGAAAATCTCTTGCAAATCAGCGAATTGGCGGTCATCGAGCATCGAGCTTTCATCGACAAAACCGATGTCCAAAGGCTCGTCACGGCGGCTCCAGCCGATGATGAAATCAGAACCACGCAGCCCCGCAGCCGCCAGCGCGCCGGGAATGGATTTGTTGGTTTCGTAAAACTTTGCCGCGCGATCAAGCGCCTGATCGGTCAACCCGTCGATCTGCGGACGCTTGCCGGTTTTGGCCAGCCACTCGGCAATTTTTTCGTATTCGGGATCATAAAGTGGTGTGTAAAGAATACGGTGGATGGTGGTGGCGGCGACCCCGTGGCTGCGCAAAACGCTCGCCGCTTTGTTGGTCGGCGCAAGCACCGCGAGGGTGCGCCGATCCCGGCTGCGACGGCCCTCGTAATCGCCGGAAATGAGGGCAACACCGGCCTCGGTCAGCTCATCGACAAGTTGCGCCAACAGCATGGTTTTGCCCGATCCGGCCTTGCCTAAAACCGCGATCAGACCGGAGGCGTTGCCCGTTTGGGGCGTGGTCGTCGCATTTTGCAAGTCGACGCCGGAAGCCAACAGAGCGTCGGAAATTCGGTCATAGGCCTCGGCCTGATCTTGGGAAAACTGCATCATTCGCACCCTGTTTTTTTGCGATCTTAACGAAGCGCGGGCGCGGTTGCCAGAAGGATCAGGCCATGATGTCAGACCGCTTTGCGCCGGGGACTTGGCGCTTGAAACGAGCGATTGAACCACTGGGGCGCGGTCGCGGGGCCGACCTTCGCCTTGGCGCGAATAGCCGCAAATGGGGCGGAGGCGAACTCCCATATTCCGACGCTGATCGCGTCTGGTTCGGTGCCGCTTTGACCCAAGATATCTGGCTCCCAGCCGATGGATTTATAGACCCGCACCATGCGGCTATCAAACACGCCGACCGCATGGGCGAGGTGAAAGCGGCGGCCAAGCTCGGCGGCGGCGAGCATCAAAATCGCAGCGATCGGCATGGTTGGCGGCAGGTTGGGGGCAAGGCAAAACCGTGTGCATTCCCAGATCAGCGGGCTGGTGATCGTCACGCCATCGGTAAGGTGGCCGAAGTGGTCGTTAACCATAACTGGCCCGGTGGTGGGCAGGAATCGCATGGAGCCGGCGTGGCGACCGTCGGGGTGTTGTGCAATCACATAAAGCGGGTTGAGAGCGTCGTATTCGTCGGTCTCAAAACCTCGCTTGTTGACCGTTACATCCCATTTCAGGCGTCCAGAAAACTGCGCGGCGCGATCTTTGAACATGCTCGCGCGTAAGTCGGGATATTGGTCAAGCTGGTCGGCATATAGATACTGGATCATCGGAAATTCCCTCGCGTTGAAATGCGAAGGGAGTTACGTTGAACTGGTTAACAAATTGCTGAAAGTACGCTGGAAAAGTTAATTGGCAACCGCCTTCAGACGATAATATTTCCGCGTGACATGGCCAAAGCGACGGCATGGGTGGTGTTGGCCGCGCCTAGTTTGAAGCGCGCGCTTTCGATGTAAACCCGCAACGTGTGCTCGGAGATTTTCAGGTTTTCGGCGGCGTGGGCGCGGCTGTTGCCGAGGCCGAGCAGGGTCAGCGCGTCCAGTTCTCGCGGCGACAGCATCTGATTGGGCAGCGTGTCGGTGCCGCGTTCTAATTCCAGCGCTTTTTGGTTAAGATAGTGGGCAATCAGCAGCAAATCCTGCACGTTTTCGGCGGCAAACTTGGCCCATTTCGTATCGGAACAACGGTGGTTGACCGTGAACAGCGCAAATTGTCCGTTGGGACCGCGAATCGGGATCGAAAAACCTTGGTTGCCGACCCCGGCATCCGACGCCTCGTGCAGAAACGATTTGACGGCTTTGCCAGTCCAGTCAAGTTGCTTCCAGTCAACGGGATGAAATCGCCGGAAACAGCCGAGAACCACGGGATCTATACGGCCAAAATCGCGGTCGATATAGTGGTCAACCCAGTCGATATCATAGGTCAGGGCGGCGTAAGGCTCGCCTGCGCTGTTGATTGAGTGGTAAACAAAATGTTCGACTTGATAGAGCGATCTCAGGCCTTCGACGAGACGTTGAAACTGATCAAAGTTCGCCACCTCGTGCATACGCTCCACGAACGTTGCCATTTTGCTTTGCATACCCATTTATTGCAACCAACTCCGGTCCGGCCTGTTTCAGTTCTGCCGCGGCAACAAGTATTGAATCGTCCAATTGCTCAGCCAAACCCATAAGTCCGTTCTGCTGCGCGAATTTCTTAAGATCCGTTAAGATGTCAATCATCCATTCCTGCGACATTTCAAACCTCATTTGGATTGGTTAACAAAAGATTAATACAATCTTAGCACGAGTAATTATGTCAAAAAATTCGCGTTTTCATAGTCCCCCAAAATAGGGAAGGCAATTTTTGTAACCTGTTGTTTTATAAAGATTAGGTGAAATAATTGGCGAAAAAACACGGTAAATTACTGCTAAATATCGTGTTGTTTCCACTACTGATACAAACTGTTTCCGATATATGCTATCGTGATTTGCTCGCCTCTAAAGTGTCGTCAAAAGTTCTTAGGCCCGTTTCAGGGGCGTTAATCAACACAGCCATATTCCCCGGTTTATGCTCATTTCTCAACATTTTCAGATGCGCATCGGGAACCTGATCCCATGGAAACACCTCTGACATGCACGGATCCAAACGCCGCTCCAACATCAGCGTATTGGCCGAGGCAGCCTGCTTGAGATTGGCGAAATGGCTGCCCTGAACCCGCTTTTGGTGCATCCATAAATAGCGCACGTCAAAGGTCAGATTATAGCCCGAAGTCCCCGCGCAAATGACCACCATACCCCCGCGTTTCACCACGAAAACCGAGACCGGAAAGGTGGCTTCGCCGGGGTGTTCAAACACCAGATCGACATTGTTGCCCTTGCCGGTAATCTCCCAAATCGCTTTGCCGAATTTGCGGGTTTCGGCGAACCACGCCTTATATTCCGGCGTGTTGACGGTCGGCATCTGCCCCCAGCAGTTGAAATCCTTGCGATTAATGACGCCCTTTGCCCCGAGATCGAGCACAAACTGGCGTTTGCGCTCGTCTGAAATCACGCCGATTGCGTTGGCACCAGCGGTGTTGATCAACTGGATCGCGAATGATCCAAGCCCGCCGGACGCGCCCCAAACCAGCACGTTTTGCCCCGGTTTGAGGGTGTGGGGACGATGGCCGAACAGCATGCGATAGGCGGTGGCAAGGGTTAACGTGTAACACGCGCTTTCTTCCCATGTCAGATGGCGGGGACGGTGCATGACCTGCTGCGCCTGCACCCGCGTGAACTGCGCGAATGAGCCATCCGGCGTCTCGTATCCCCAAATTCGCTGGCTGTCGGAAAACATGGGATCGCCGCCATTACACTCTTCATCGTCGCCATCGTCCTGGTTGCAATGGACCACAACCTCATCGCCGATTTTCCAGCGACGGACCCTGTCGCCGACCGCCCAGATAATGCCCGAGGCGTCCGAGCCAGCAACGTGGTAGTCGGCCTTGTGAATGTCAAACGGCGAGATTGGCACCCCGAGACCGGCCCATATTCCATTATAGTTAACGCCCGCTGCCATCACCAGGATCAGAACTTCGTGGCTGTCCAGAACCGGGGTGTCCACGACCTCGACTTGAAAGGATTTGTCCGGTTCGCCGTGGCGCTCGCGCCGAATGGTCCACGCGTACATCTTTTGCGGGATATGGCCAAGCGGCGGCAGTTCGCCGATCTCGTAAAGATCCTTTTTAGGTGCGTCATAGGGGGCGATTTCGGGCAGGTTATCCAAAGGGGCCATCGGTTCAGTCTCCAACTGCTTTGCTGCGCCGCAGCATGCTGCAATGCAGAAATGCGGTCAAGGGGCGTTTACCCTTGATTGCCACCATAAATTTTTGGGCGCAATAGTAATTTTAATCTACGGAAGAGAATTAATTGGGAATATTACAAAAGAACAACCGATTTGATAGCAATGTTATTGCGCAACCGATTTTAAGACATCGCGGAGATGGGCGATTGAATTTGCGTAATATTCGACCAAGCCAACATCTGCCGATACCAACTCGAACGAGTTGTCCTCCTCGACAATCAAACGCCGAAGCGACAAGATGCGAAGTCCCACCTCGACCGCGTAATCCTCGTCTTGATGGGGCAGATGCACGTGCGCGCCGCGCGTTTTAAACTCGTCCAGCAGGGCGCAGGCACGGGCCTTAACCTCCAGCCGCGACAGCGGAGCGCGCGCGTCCAGCAACACGGTCGCCACCAGCGGCACCGGTAGGATCGGGATCACTTCGCCAACCTGTTGCATGAGATGCGCGCCCAGTTGCTCGGTCACTTTATCGCTGTCGGGATCGGTTTCGGACACGTCTTGCTTTGCCAAAAAATCGCGTAATGAAACCGGGTGGCCGAAACTGACGCAGGCATAGCCGTAGCGATAAAATTTTCGCGTCATCCGCAACCAAATCTGCCGACAAATAAACCCCGCGAACACGGTGGCGCGAAAGCCGAATTTGCGCTCTCCGTCGGGGTTAACCTTGGTTAACACGCGGTCCTCCAGTACTCGATCATAGTTAAGGCCGACCGGAATAAACACCACATCGCGCACCGCGTCGACCTCGAAACCATCCAGAATATAGCTGAGCAGCCCGAGCTTGACCGGACGCGGTTTACCGTCAAGACTAAGCCCGCCTTCGGGGAAAATCGCTTGGGTCACACCCCCCTCTGTGGCCATCTGCACATAGCGCGCAAGCACGCGGCGATAGAGGATATTGCGCGATTTTCGGCGGATGAAATAGGCCCCGAGCGAGCTGATAAGTTGTTTCAGCGGCCAGATCCGCGCCCATTCACCGACTGCGTAAGACAGCGCCGAGCGTTCGGCGGCAAGATAGGTCACCAGCACATAATCCATGTTCGAGCGGTGATTCATCACGAAAATAACCGTGGCCTCGGGATCGACTTTTTTCAACGCAGCCTCGTCGATGAACCCCACCCGCACCCGATAAAGCGCTTGCGACAGGAACCGCGACAGCTTGATCGCAAAGCCAAAATAGGTGAAAGCAGAGAATGATGGCACGATCTCGCGGGCATAAACGCCGGCTTTTTGCACGGCAACATCGTCGGGAATACCCTCGGCTTTGGCGTAGTCGGCCACCGCCTCCATCACCTTGGGGTCATGGGTCAGACGGTCGATCATCACCCGACGGCGGGTCAGTTTGAACGGCTGGATGCGCAGTTGCAAATGATCGTTAAGCTTAGCGATCGCCCGGTTGAGGCGGCGGCGCAGATACCAGCGCACGGACGGCATGAACAAGCGGTCCAGAAAGGCGATGGCGGCGAATGCGACCAGTAAAAAGGCCAGCCAGAACGGCAAGGTGATCGTGTCAAACATGGGCGCAGGTTACAGCATCGTACTGGTGGGTAAAGCAATCAGTTTGGCACGAGGGGTTGCGTCTGATGCTGCGCTGCGGCAAAGTGACCGGCGACATGATCTTGCGCAATGGATGCGCAACTTGGTATTTTGTTGCTTAACAATGCCGGGAGCGCGAGGGAGATTGCTATGACAACAACGAAATCACGCCCTTGGCTGTTTCGCACCTATGCCGGGCACTCGACCGCTAAGCGCTCCAACGCGCTTTATCGCGCGAACCTCGCCAAGGGGCAGACCGGCCTCTCGGTCGCGTTCGATCTGCCGACGCAAACAGGTTACGACAGCGATCACATTCTGGCGCGCGGCGAGGTTGGCAAGGTCGGGGTGCCGGTCTGCCATCTTGGCGATATGCGCGCGCTTTTCGCCGATATTCCGCTGGAGCGGATGAACACATCGATGACCATCAACGCGACTGCGCCGTGGTTGCTGGCGCTATATATTGCTGCAGCAAAGGAGCAAGGGGCCAATGTCGCGGCCCTGCAAGGCACGGTGCAAAACGATATTATCAAAGAGTATCTGTCGCGCGGAACCTATATTTGCCCCCCCAAACCGAGCCTCAATCTTATCACCGATGTGGCCGCTTATTGCCTTGAACATTTGCCGAAATGGAACCCGATGAATGTGTGTTCTTACCATTTGCAAGAGGCCGGGGCGACGCCCGAACAGGAGCTGGCATTTGCGCTGGCGACCGCGACTGCGGTGCTGGACGATGTGCGCGCCAAGGTCTCGGAGGCGGATTTTCCGGCGGTGGTCGGGCGAATTTCATTCTTTGTTAACGCGGGCATCCGGTTTGTTACCGAGATGTGTAAAATGCGCGCTTTTGTTGATCTATGGGACGAGATTTGCACGCAACGTTATGGGGTGGATGATCCCAAACTGCGCCGGTTTCGCTACGGAGTTCAGGTCAACTCGCTCGGTCTGACCGAGCAGCAACCCGAGAATAACGTCTATCGCATTTTGCTGGAGATGCTGGCGGTGACGTTGAGCAAAAACGCGCGGGCGAGGGCGGTGCAATTGCCTGCGTGGAACGAGGCGCTGGGTCTGCCGCGCCCGTGGGATCAGCAATGGTCGCTTCGAATGCAGCAAATTTTGGCGTTTGAAACCGACCTGTTGGAATATGACGATCTTTTCGATCAAAACCCGGCGGTGGAGCGTAAGGTTAGCGCGCTAAAACGCGGGGCGCGTAAGGAACTGGCGCAGATTGATGCCATGGGCGGGGCGGTCGCGGC
>CAYPUW010000070.1:0-9724 GCA_964413925.1 uncultured Rhodobacter sp.
TGGTGCTGCCGCTTGGACTGCCTTGGCTGGGCGCGCATTTTCAGCTCGATCAACTTGCGGCTTTTTTCCTGATAATTCTGGGGCTTGGGGGCGGCATTATTAGCATTTACGCTGTCGGATATGCGCGCGATACCGCCGAGCCGATGCGGGTTTTGGCGTTTTATCCGGCGTTTCTGGCGGCAATGGCGCTGGTGATTTTGGCGGCTGATGCGTTCTCATTTTTGCTGTCATGGGAGGTGATGTCGCTGCTGTCTTGGGCGCTGGTTTTGGCCCATCACAAACAGGCTGCGACCCAACGGGCGGGCTATGTTTATCTGCTGATGGCGGGATTTGGCACCATGGCGCTGTTGCTGGCGTTCGGCTTGTTGGCAGGGAGCGATGGGGGGTACGGATTTGAGGCAATTCGCGCAGCCTCGCGCTCGTCTGTCGTCAATGCGACAGTTTTGGTGCTGATGTTGCTTGGCGCTGGCTCCAAAGCGGGGTTGGCACCACTTCATGTGTGGTTGCCGTTGGCCCATCCTGCTGCGCCGAGCCATGTTTCGGCGCTGATGAGCGGGGTGATGACCAAGGTTGCGGTTTACGGTTTTATCCGCGTGGTGTTTGATCTTTTAGGGCCGCTGGATTGGTCGCTCAGCCCGTGGGTGATCCTGCTGGGCGCGCTGACGGCGGTGCTGGGGATTTTGCTGGCGATGATGGAGCGTGATCTGAAACGCGCGCTGGCCTATAGCACGATCGAGAATATCGGGGTGATTTTTGTGGCACTCGGGCTGGCGATGGCGTTTCGCTCAAACGGGATGATCGCGGCGGCGGCGGTGGCGTTTTCGGCAGCAATGTTTCATGTTTTCAATCACATGACATTTAAGAGCCTGCTGTTCATGGGGGCTGGGTCAGCGCAAAAAGCCACCGGAACGCGCGATCTTGACCAGTTGGGCGGGCTGATCCACCGGATGCCGGTGACCAGTGTTTTGATGTTGATCGGGGCGGTTGCGATTGCGGCTTTGCCGCCGCTTAACGGGTTTGCGTCGGAGTGGTTGTTGTTTCAGGCGGTGTTGCTTAGCCCGGATATTCCGCAAGCTGCGCTGCAATATCTGATCCCTGCCGCTGGCGGGTTGCTGGCCTTGGCGGCGGCTTTGGCGGGCGCGGCATTTGTGCGGATTTACGGCATTGGTTTTTTGGGGCGGGGGCGATCAAAAGGGGCGCGCGATGCGGTCGAGGTGGATCGGTTCTCGCTGTTTGGCATGGGGATTTTCGCCGCCTTGTCGGTGCTGGCGGGGATTTTTCCCGGCGTGGTTCTGGATCTGCTCTCGCCGATGGTTGACGCGGTTATGGGTGGAAAATTACCACCTCAGAGCGCGCAGCCGTGGTTGACCATTGTGCCGATTGCGCAGTCGCGCAGCTCTTATAACGGGGTGTTGGTGATGATTTTCGTCGGGCTGTCGGCGTCACTGGCGGCGTGGGCTGTGCATCGGTTTGCCTCGCGGTCGTTGCGCAGGGCGGCGGCGTGGGATTGTGGCTATCCGCGTGCAGATTTTGGAGGCGCTGTGGCGGGCGATGCTGTGACACAATATAGTGCGAGCGGGTTTGCGCAGCCGATCCGGCGGGTTTTAGGTAGCGATATTTTGGCCGCGCGCGAGGTTGTGACCATGCCCGAGCCGGGCGATATGGCCCCGGCGCGCCTGAGTGTTGATGTGGCCGATCCGTTTTGGGAGCGGCTTTACACCCCGATTGGCAGCATTGTGATCGAGATTTCGACCCGGATGAACCGGCTGCAATTTCTGACCATTCGCCGCTATCTCGGGCTGGTATTTTTGTCGCTGGTGTTGCTGCTTTTGGGGCTGTTGATATGGTATTGATCGCCGGATTACTGATTCAGGGGCTGCAAATGCTGCTGGTGGTGGCGCTTGCGCCATTGCTGGTCGGGGTGGTTCGCCGGGTGAAAGCGCGCCTGATGCGCCATCAGGGAGCGCCGCTTGTTCAGCCGTATCGAGACCTGATACGCCTGATGCGCAAAGAGGTGGTGCTGGCGCATAATGCCTCGTGGTTGTTTCGGGTATCGCCCTATTTGATCTTTGCGGCAACGTGGGTTGCGGCGGCTTTGATCCCGACATTTGCCTCGGGGCTGATGTTCAGTTGGGCGGCTGATCTCATTGCAATCGTTGCACTATTGGCCAGTGCGCGGTTCTTTCTGGCCTTGGCGGCGATGGATGTTGGCACCAGTTTTGGCGGGATTGGCGCCAGTCGCGAGATGATGATTTCCACGTTGGCGGAGCCGGCGATGATGCTGACGGTATTTTCGCTCGCGCTGATTGCCGGCTCGACCCAGCTTTCGACTATCGTTGAATATCTGGCCGCGCCCGGTGTCGGGTTGCGGGTGTCGCTGGGCATGGCGCTGGTGGCGTTGGTGATTGTGGCGCTGGCTGAAAACGCGCGAATTCCAGTTGATAATCCCGGCACCCATCTGGAGCTGACGATGGTGCATGAGGCGATGGTGCTGGAGTATTCGGGTCGGCATTTGGCGATGATCGAGCTGGCGGCGGCGCTCAAGCTGTTGCTTTATATCTCGCTGATCGGGGCGATTTTCTGGCCGTTCAGCATCGCCGGTAGCGGCGCGTCGGTGGGGGCGTATGTGTTTGGCGCGCTGGCCTATCTGGTCAAACTTTTGGCCGGAGGGGTGCTGTTGGCGATCTTTGAGGTTTCAATCGCCAAGATGCGGCTGTTTCGCGTGCCCAATCTGCTTGGCGTGGCGTTGATGCTGGCGCTGCTGGGTACGCTCTTGCTTTTTGTGTCGCGGAGCATTTGATGGATAAGCTGGCTTTTGACATTGCGCATCTTCTGGCAGGCAGCCTGTTGCTGGTGAGTTTTCTGATGATCTATCAGGATCGTTTGTTCTCGCTTTTGCGGTTTTTCGCGTTGCATGCGGTGGTGTTGGCGCTGTCGGTTGGCTGGCAAGCCTATGTGCAAGATGCGCCGTATTTGTATGTTACCGCCGCAATTGCGTTGTTTTTCAAAGGGTTGATTATTCCGGCGGCGTTGCAACGAATCGTGCGGCGGCTGGAAATTCACCGCGAGGTTGAACAGGTGGTCGGCATTGGCCTGACCATGCTGGCGGGAATCGGGCTGACGGCTTTGTCGATCATTTTGATGCTGAGGGTCACGGCCAGTGCTGATAGTTTTGCGCGCGAGGATATGGCATTTGCGTTGGCGGTGATCCTGCTGGGCATGTTGATGATGGTGACGCGGCGCAATGCGGTCAGTCAGGTTGTCGGCTTTATGTCGCTGGAAAACGGTCTGATATTGGCCGCTGCCGGGGCCAAGGGCATGCCTTTGGTGGTCGAAATCAGCGTGGCGTTCTCGGTTTTGATCGCATTCATTGTCATCGGCGTCTTTCTGTTTCGTATTCGCGAGCGCTTTGACACGGTGGATGTGGGCGCGCTGGATCAATTTCGTGGGGACCAGAAATGAGCGCGCTTTGGCAGGCCTTATTGGGGCTAAATCCGGTCCTCTTTATTGTCGGCGTGCCGTTTGTGGCGGCATTTGTGCTGGCGGCTTTGCCGGGCTATAAGCTGGCTTCGCGCGTCAATATGGCAGCGAGCCTGCTGGCGTTGCTGGCGGCGATTACCTTGTTATTTGGCGAGCGCCCGGCACCGAGCAGCTTTTTTCTGGTTGATGAACTTAATACCGTGTTCATCGTTTTGAACACCTTCGTTGGCTTCACCGCGGCGAGCTTTTCGGCGAGTTATATTGGTCACGAGTTGGAGGAGGGGCGGCTTACGCCGGCTTACCTGCGGTTTTATCACGCCATGTATCAGCTGATGATGTTTGGCATGAATCTGGCACTTGTGAGCAATAATATCGGCCTGATGTGGGTGGCGATTGAGCTGGCGACGCTGTCGACCGTGTTGATGGTGGGGATTTACCGCACCGAGGCCGCGCTGGAGGCGGCGTGGAAGTATTTTATCCTTGGTAGTGTTGGCATTGCGCTGGCGTTGTTTGGCACGATTCTGGTCTATCTGGCCGCAGAGCCGGTGCTGGGCGAGGGCAACAGCGCGATGATCTGGACCTCTTTGCAGGCGGATGCGGCGCTGTTTGATCCGGCGCTTTTAAACTTGGCGTTCATCTTTTTGCTATTGGGATATGGCACTAAAATCGGCCTTGCCCCCTTACATGCGTGGCTGCCCGACGCCCATGCCGAGGGGCCGACGCCGATTTCGGCGGTGCTGTCGGGGTTGCTGTTGAACGTGGCGCTCTATGCGGTTTTGCGCTTCAAGATGCTAATGACCGCCAATCCAGAGGCGCTGGCACCGGGGCCTTTGATGGTGGTGCTGGGGCTGGTCTCGTTGATTTTCGCAGCCTTCATGCTTTATCGGCGGCGCGACATCAAACGGCTGTTTGCCTATTCCTCGATTGAACATATGGGCATCATCGTGTTCGCTTTTGGCATGGGTGGTCCTTTGGCCAATTTCGCGGGGCTGTTGCATATGGTCATGCACAGTCTGGGCAAATCGGCGATATTTTTTAGCGTGGGCCATATCGCGCAGATCAAAGGGAGCCAGCGGATTGCCGATATTCGTGGCCTGACCCAAAGCCATCCGGTGCTTGGTTGGAGCCTTGCGGCCGGGGTGCTGGCCATCGCCGGATTGCCGCCGTTCGGGGTGTTTATGAGCGAGTTTTTAGTGATCACCAGCACGTTCGCGCGCGCCCCGGCCTTGGCGCTGTTGTTGGTGTTTGGTATTTTGCTGGCGATGGGGGCGTTAATGTTGCGCCTGACGGGTTTTTTGTTTGGCGAGCCAAGCGAGGGGAGCGCGCCGGTTCAAGGCTCTATGTTGCCGGTTTTTGCCCATATGAGCATGGTTCTGGTCGCCGGAGTTTACTTGCCGGGACCGCTGGTTGAGTGGTTTCAGGCCGTCGCGCGGCTGTTGGGATAGGGGGGAGCATGTCGGATATATTAGACCTTATTTCGGTGCCTGTGCCCGAGTTTCGCACAGGACCGATGACGCGCCACAAAGTTTCGCGCGAGCAGTGGCAACTGGCGATTGACGAACTGGCGCGGGGCGGTTTGAGCCTGCTTAGCCTGTGGGCATCGCGCGGGGCGGTGCATATGGCGTTGATGGTGCCGGGGCGGGGAAAGATCGGCGTGATTAGCGTCGATAGCCGCCGCAAGACTTTCCCCTCAGTGGGGGTGCAGCACCCTGCGGCTGAGCGGCTGGAGCGCGCGATGGTTGACCTGTTTGGCCTTAGCGCGAGCGGTGCGCGTGATGTGCGACCTTGGCTTGATCACGGGGTTTGGGGGCTGCGCCATCCGCTTGGAAAGGCCTCCGAACAGGCCATCGAAGCCGTGGATTATCGGTTTTTGCCGAGCGAGGGCGAGAGCCTGCATCAGGTGGCCGTGGGGCCGGTTCATGCGGGTATTATCGAGCCGGGGCATTTCAGATTTACCACGCAGGGCGAGACTGTCGTGCGGCTGGAGGCGCGGCTTGGCTATGCCCATAAGGGGGTCGATGCGCTGATGAGCGGGGCGGATGTAAGCGCGGGGGCGCGTCTGGCTGCACGGGTTTGTGGTGATAGTTCAGTGGCTTATGGCTGGGCTTATGCGCAGGCGGTTGAGGTAGCCCTTGAGGTTGAGGTGCCAACGCGAGCGGTTTGGCTGCGTGCGCTGATGGCCGAGCTTGAGCGGCTGGCAAATCATCTTGGCGATATCGGTGCGATTTGTAACGACGCGGCTTTTGGCATGATGCTGGCGCAGACGTCCTTGCTGCGCGAGCGGATTTTGCGTGAATGTGACACCTGTTTTGGCCATCGGTTTATGAAGGATGTGATCACTCCGGGCGGAGTTGCGCGCGATCTTGACGGCGAGGCGTTGCGCCGCTTGCGGGTTCTGGCGGGCGAAATCGGCGAGGCGTTTGCGCCGCTGGTGGCGCTTTACGACGCTACGGCTTCGCTGTTGGATCGTACCGTCGGGGCGGGGATTTTATCACCGGAACTGGCGCAGAAATTCGCCGCTGGCGGCTTTGTCGGGCGCGCTTCAGGGCGGGATTTCGATGCGCGTCGCGATTTGGCTTATGCGCCATATGACCAGCTCAAGTTTGAGGTGCCGACGCGGCGCGATGGCGACGTTAATGCGCGTATTTGGGTCAGGATCGACGAAGTTATCCAAAGTCTTTCGCTAATTGCACAGATGCTTGATGGGCTGCCGCAAGGCGCGATCTTGGCCGAATTGCCGCGCTGCGGGAATGCGCGTGAAGGGCTGGGGCTAATCGAGGGATTTCGCGGCGATATTCTGGTTTGGCTGCGGCTTGATGGGCGCGGACGGATTGCGCGCTGCCATTTGCGCGACCCCTCGTGGTTTCAATGGCCGCTGCTGGAAGCGGTGATCAAGGACAATATTCTGGCCGATTTTCCGCTTTGCAACAAATCGTTCAACTGCGCTTATTCCGGCGTGGATCTATAGGGGGACTGATGAGAAAATTTCCGCTTAAAGGTTTGTTAAGCCGACCGCTGAGCGAGGCTGTGCCAGAGGTGACGGGCGAGCTTGAGGTGCTTGGTGGCGCGTTGCGTAAAACCCTCGGGCGCAGTCTGGCGATCCGGCTGGTGGATGCAGGCTCTTGCAACGGCTGCGAGCTGGAATTGCAAGCGCTTGGCAACCCGATTTATGATCTGGAGCGGTTTGGCTTAAAGTTTGTCGCTTCACCTCGTCATGCGGATGTTTTGCTGGTTACAGGACCGGTCACGCGCAATATGGAGGTGGCGCTGAGGCGCACATATGACGCCATGCCAGCGCCCAAATGGGTGGTGGCCGTGGGCGATTGCGCCCGTGATGGCGGGTGTTTTGCGGGCAGCTACGCGGTCGTTGGCGGGGTGGACAAGGTGCTGGCGGTCGATCTTGTTATTGCCGGTTGTGCGCCAAACCCCCATGCTTTGTTGCGAGGGTTGTTGCAGCTGATCGAGCAAGCGCAAGGCTTGAGATGACGCGGGATCACTCGCGCCAGAAGCTGGTGGTAAAGAGCACAAACACCGACAGAATCTCTAAGCGTCCTGCCAACATGCCAAAGATCATGATCCATTTGGCCGAAGCGGGAAAGGCGTCCACGGCACCCGAGGGACCGACGTTCGGGCCATAAGCTGGGCCGACATTGGCCACTGCGGTCCACGCGCCGGTTAGCGCACTCTCGTTTGAGAGGCCGGTCAAGGACAGCAACGCCGCCGTGATGCCCAGTGTCAGGAAAAACAGCGTGAAAAACGAACCCACAGAGTCGATCACCCCGCGATTGAGCGGCTTGCCGTCGAGACGCGGATTTGACACCACGTTGGGGTAGTGAATGCGCCGGATCTGCGCCTTGATGCTTTCAAGTACCACCAGCCAGCGGAAAACCTTGGCCGAGCAGGCGGTGGAGCCGGTGCAGCCACCAACCACCCCGACCACCATCGCCACTGCGAGCGGGAACGCGCCCCATGTGGTGATGTCGACGCTGACAAATCCGGTGCCGGAAAATAAGGTCACCAGATTGAACAGCGACTCTCGTATCACCGTCTCCAGCGGATCAACGCTGGTGAACCAGTGATAGATGGCGATGGCGGAAAACGAGAAGAAAATCCAGCGCAGATAGGCGCGCACCTGCACGTCTCGATAGAGCGGGACCACCGAGCCACGGGTCAGTTGTACAAACCGGATAAAGGGCAGGCTGGCCAGTATCATCAAGAAGGACGAGACATATTCCAGCGGTCCCGAGTAGCGCGCGAATGAGGCATCCGAGGTCGAGAACCCGCCGGTCGAGACAGTGGTGAATGCGTGAACGATGCCCTCAAATGTGCTCATGCCGAAGGCGATATAGGCCAGTGCGGAAATCACTGTGAGTAATATATACACATATAACAACGACTTGGCGATATCGAGTGCGCGGGGCAGGATCTTGCCCAGCGTGTCAAACCCCTCGGTCAAAAAGAACTGCATCCCACCAACGCGCATGGCTGGCAAGAAAATCATCGCCACGATAACAATCCCCAAACCGCCAAGCCATTGCAGGATGCCGCGCCACAACAACACCCCGTGGGGCAGAAACTCGATCTTGGTCATGATGGTCGCGCCGGTGGTGGTCATGCCGGAAACCGCCTCGAAATAGGCGTTGACGAAATCAAGATGGGGGGCGCCGAAAATAAACGGGGCCGCGCCGAAAATCGGCAAGATGGTCCACGCGCCGGTGGTCAGCAAAAACGACTGACGCACGGTCAGCCCTTTGGAGCGCTCGCCCGAGGTCGCCAACGAAATAAACGCGCCGATCACCATGGTTAACGAGCCGACGATCAAAAACACCAGTGGCGATTGCCCGCCATCATACGCATCGACAATCGCGCTCGGAAACATGAACAGCCCGACCACGGTGATCAGGCGTCCCAAAATATGCGTGACCGGCGTGAATTCCATATCAGGAGCCGGATTTAGGCGCGAGGCCAGTTCGTGGTGACAGCATTAACGGGTGCTCTTGCTCTTGGTTGGTCATCCTGATTTCGAGCGTTGTTACCATGATCTTCGCCCGTGGGAAAGAGCGCGCTCGGGCGCTTGATGGCGGGGCGACTGCCCTCGGGGATGGCGGTAGAATAAGCGCCAGCATCGGTTTGAAAAGTGGTGCTGAGGTTTTGGCTGGGATGGTAGGATACCCTGTAGATCCCTGATGCCGATGGGGTTTTGGTCCAGATTGAGGGGGCAATCTCCCCTGAAATTAGTGGTGTTCACGCGTAGAATTTTCTCTGCATAATATCCGAGGAGATTTCGAATGAAGAACAAACGATATAGCGAAGCGCAGATCATGGGTATTTTGAAGCAGGCCGAGAGTGGTGTGCCGGTTTCGGAACTGTGCCGCGAACCGCTGCCCGCAGGGTTTATGCAGTAAATCCCGAAAGGGATGGGATGAGCAACGCCAGTTTTTACAAGTGGCGTGCGAAGTTTGGCGGCATGCGCTGCACGGCAGATTATTCGTTAGCATGACCGAGAGTGGACACGTCGATGATTTCGGAAATGAAGGCGATGGCGGAAGAAAACCGTCGCCTGAAGCGGATGTATGCGAAAATGAGCATGCAGAACGATCTGCTGAAGGAGGCTCTTGGAAAAAAGTAACTCGGCCATTTCGAAGGAAAGAACCTCTCCGCGATTGTTCCAATCGACGAGAGGGGGATCATCACCGACAACAACAAGCGTATTCCACTGACCGGCAGGGTATGTTTACGTGCCCGAGAGGTTGGCGGTGGGACCGGCTCAGCAGGGTCGCAAACACGACAAGCGAATTTATGATGAAAGCCACTTGGAAAAGCCACCCGACATGCTGGTTCTGGCAGACCTTGGCTATCCGCTGGCTGACAGGTGAATGCGCAGCAATCACCGGAAAGCTGGGAACCGCCTTTGAAACGCCGCTGAAAAAAACCTCGAAAGACGACACGCAGCCTTGATGATAAAGCTTACAATAAATGGCACGCCGGGCTTCGAATCGGTGTCGAGCATGCGATCGGGCGGATGAAGAAATTCAGGATTTTTGCTGATATATGCCGCAATAATAGCCAGCAAAACATGATCGCCAAAAATGTCGCGGCGCTGGCAAACATAAATCTCAACTTCGCCTGACAGCCGTAAGCTACCAGACCTGTCGTCTATGAAATCAGCGCTTATTATGAATCGGGTCTAATATCATCGACGCTACTCCGGTGGAAGCGGCGCAATCCGGGCCGGGCACGGGCG
>CAYPUW010000071.1:0-9500 GCA_964413925.1 uncultured Rhodobacter sp.
GAACGTGGCTTCCAAGGCATCCAGCAGCGGGTTAAGGGCCAGCAGCGACACCAGCAATGCAAACACGCCAATCCCGCCGAAAACCGCCGCCAGAACCAATTGAACCCGACGCAACAGACCACTATAGCTGCGCGCTCGCAACTGATTGGCCGCCGACAGCAGCCACACCAGCGCCAACAGCGAAATCGCCGCGTGACCGTCCTGACGCTCTGGCGCGTAACTCTCGATCAGGCGATAGATCAGCACGCCCGCAAACACCGCAACCAACCCCCAAACTGCGCTGTCTACAACCGCAAAGCTCAGACGCTGCTTGGCGCGATCAATCAACCGCCGCGTCCCCGCCAACAGCAAAATCGTCCCGGTGAAGACCCCGATCAGCTCAGGATAAGACGCGTCCGTCGCCCAGTCATAGCCCGGGTCAATGATCAGTCGGTAAGAGACAACTGCGGCACCAACCTGCGCGAACGCACCAAGCAGGGGCAGCTCAAACCGACGCCCAAGCACCACCGCCGCCAAGGCCATCACCGCCAGCGAAACCGTCAAAGCAGAGGCGCTCAGCAACAAGAATAGCGCCATCGAAATCATGGTTAACGCCGCCAGCACAAAAAATGCCGCCGCCTTACGATCCGGCTCCTCAAGACGGGCAAACCTCTCGGTCAGAACCACCATCACCACCGCGATTGCCAACACGTAAAACGACCAGTTCACCACCCCCAGCACCAATTGAGGCTCCCAGAAAAACTGGCTGACAATCGCGATCAGCGGCGCAATTACCGCACTGCCAAGCGCCCATATCAGGCGATAAGACGCGCCACTATAGCTGCGCCAAGCGGCCACCAACGTCATGAACACCCCGCTCGCCACGAAAATCAACAGGCTGACAGGGGCAGCATCTTCGGGCACACGCGACGCGCCCAGATCCCACGCCATATAGACCGCGCCAAAATCGACCGCCTCTCGCCAAATCAACGCCACCAGCGCTAATGCCGCGATCACCGCAAGATCGCCAAACGCCCGCGCATGACGCATCCAGATTGCAGCCAGTCCAAACATCCCAAGCAGCATCGCAAAAGACAGCCAAAACGCGCCCACTTCCACTCGTGAAACCCACAAAGCCACCAGCGCGGCGGCAATAAAGCTGCCCGCCACCAACCGGGTCTGAAAAATGTTGCCTGCCGCGCTCAGCTCTGAAAAATCGGCGCGCGCGCGCAACCAAGCCGGGCGAGCAATGTCTTCCCACATCATCAAACCCGCTTGGCGCGGCACCAATTGTCGGGCCGGGATCACCACCGAGGCCACCAGCACAATCAGCGAAAAGGCGACAAAAGGCAGCCCACCCCCAGCCTGAGCGAAGATAACTCCGGCGGCAACAAATCCCAATATCTCCGCAAACACCGACAACCAAGCCCAGCGCTTAAACGTGTCAACCGCCAGCGCGACCACCACGATCAACGCGAAATAATAGGGCAACAGCGCCGCTGAATCGGCTTGGCCCTCGATAATAAACGGGGCGAGGATGGCCCCCAATATGCCAATCGCCGCCAGTAAAGGCCCGTAAAACCAGCCGATAGCGATGGCGATCAACCCGACTAATGCCAAACCTGCAAACGCGGCTTGCCCGTCGATCAAGCCGTAAAGCGTACGCGCCGCCAACACGCCCGAAAACAACGAGATCAACCCGCCAGCGGCGAATGTGGATGGCAAATAGGCGAACATGTCCTCGCGCTTATCCTGGTTCTGTATCTGGCCACGTCGCCGCAAAAGCTCGCCGACCGCCACCAACAATGCGCCCAACAACATTGCGCCAATTACCCGCGACGAGGGCGATAACAGCCCGTTTTCAACCCCGTACTGGACCATAAACACCCCAGCCAACGCGAACGACACCGCCGCGACCAGATAAAACCAGTTGCCACGCGCCCAGTTCACCGCCCGTGTGAGTAGCGCGCGACTAGCCACAACATTTGGCGTAACATTTGGCGTAGTTTTCTGACGTTCCGGCGAAAGCACTTGCTGCCCCTCAACCTTAGCCGCACTTTCAACGAAAAGTTCCGGCATGTCCGCCAACTCGGCAACCGGAGGCGTGCCCGCTGGCATGGGAACAGTCTGGCTCTGCTGGACCCGAAAGCTCGCCATCCGAACCTCAAGCCGGGCCAATCGCCGCGAAAGTGCGCGCAGGCTCAACCCGAGAACAATCACGACCACAAACAAAACCAACAAAGCAATCAGCAATTTCTATCCTGTCAATATACCTGCACAGCCAGCCTTTTCAGGCCTGAAAATCACCGAAAGTTTACCGAAGCTCCGAGAGGCTGTCCATAGGGCCGTACTTCGCCCCACATTCAACCGCGTATTCACCCACGCGAAAACAACCCGGCAAGGGCCGATTTAACCAACCCGGTCACGCCCGGTTTTTTCAAGGCGACAAAGGGCATGGGCCGACATAACTCCATCGCCGCCACGCCAACCCGCGCGGTCAAAGCGCCGTTGACCACGCCCTCGCCAAACCGGCGCGAAATTTTCGAAATCAGCCCACCGCCCGCAATCGAATGGATCAGATCGTCGCCCACGGCCACCGCGCCGGTCGCCACCAGATGCAGCAAAACCGCCTTGAGCAAACGCCACGACCCAAGGCTTCCCGCCCGCCCGCCATAAATCTCGGCGATCCGGCGCACCATGCGCAAATTGGCAATCAGGGCCGTCACCACGTCAATCATCGCCAAGGGAACGATGGCGGTAATCATGGCAACTTGGCGCGCCGCCCCCTCAACCTCGCGCCGCGCCGCCGCGTCAAGTGTGGGCATCAACGCGCGCTCGGCCGCCTCAAGCAGCCCATCCGCGTCAAGGATTTCCGGCACCCGCGCCGCCAGTTCATCCATGCAGAGGCGCAAATCATCCCGCCCACGATAAAACCCCAACAGCCGGGCAACCAGCGCGCGCGCTTCGCCAAGATCGGCACTGATGCGCACCTGTTCACCTTCGCGCCGCAAACCATCCACTTTGCGCAGCCGCGCCATGGAAATCCATTCGCGCAAAGCAAGGCCAAGCGCCGTCAACACCACCATGCCAACGCCAAAAATTGCCACGCGACCCAGCCAGACGTTACGCGCCAGCAACCCAAACACGAAATCCCACGCCGCCACCGAGATCATCAAACCAACAACCCCAACAGCCGCCGCCCAAAACCACCGCCACAATCGCGAACCGCGCCGCCCAGCCAAAACCGCCAGCGTTTGCACCGCTTGCCCTTGGGGATAGGTCGCCGCCGAATCCGGCACGGCCGGAGCGCTGGCCGGCGTTTCCGGTCCCGGCTCATCCAGCTCAATCATGACCGGCCCGTCTGGTCTGCTCATCGCAATCGGTCTCCCAACAAAAACTCCGCCGCCCGATCAAGCCGGATATGCGGTGGCCCGTCTCCCGGTTTAAGGCTGATCCGGGCGGGCGCAAACCGCATGGCCTGATAGTCCTCATTCAACCAGCGTTTGGCGCCCTGTTGCGCCGGACCAAGCAATTTAGCGGGGTCATCAGGCAGCGCACCGGGATAAAACGCGGCATATTTCCCGCTCTCCAAAAGCCGCCCACGCACACAATCAAGCCGCCTTCCCTTATGGTCAAGCGTCTCTTCAACCGTGGTCCTGAACGAGGCCAGCGACATCGCTGCCGTCTTTGCCCCGGCAAAATCCGCGCGGGTTTTGGCCTCACGCAACAACGCCTCCATGATCGCGGTCAGCTGAGGGTGCTGGCGGTGATGCAAGTGATCGGCTTTGGTCGCGGCGAACAAAACCCGCTCCACCCGCTTGCCGGTAAGTGCTGCCAACCACGATTTTCGGCCCGGCCGAAACGCCCGCAACACATCCTTCATGGCCACGCGCAAATCGTCCACCGCAGCCGGCCCGCTATTGATTGCACCGAGCGCATCCACCAACACGATCTGGCGATCTATTCTGGCAAAATGATCGCGAAAAAAAGGCTTTACCACCAGCGACTTATAGGCGTTGAACCGGCGCTCCATCTCGCGCCAGAGGCTGTTGCGCGGCGTCTTGTCTGGGCGCGTCATCGGCGCGAATGTCAGCGCAGGCGAGCCTTCCAACTCGCCCGGCAACAAGAACCTACCCGGAGCACAAGCCGAGAACCCCTGCGCGCGCGCGCCCTGCAAATACGCGGTGAACGCCCCGCAAGCCCTTGCGCCACCGCTTCATCAAACGGTGCCGCCGGATCAATTTTCGCATATTCCGCGCGCCAGCTTTTAGAGATTTCGCCGCGCGCCTCCCCCGCAGCCAACGCCTCGCGCGACCAGTCGGCGAAACTCTGCGTCATCAGAGGCAGATCCAGCAACCACTCGCCGGGATAATCAACAATATCCACATGCACGGTTTTAGGCCCCGACATGCCGCCAAAAAAACCGACCGGCTGCACCCTGATCGATAGGCGCAACTGGCTGATCGCGCGGGTCGATTGCGGCCAGTGCGGATCTGGTCCACTTAGCGCAGCCAAATGGCGTTCATACTCAAATCTCGGGATGGTATCATCCGGCTGGGGCTGCAAAAATGCCGCCGTGATCGCCCCGTTTGAGGCCGCGATCAGCTGCGGCATCCGCCCGCGATCAAGCATATTCGCCACCAGCGAGGTGATAAAAACCGTCTTACCCGAGCGCGACAAGCCGGTCACACCAAGCCGGATCACCGGCTCAAACAGCGCCGATCTGGCGCGGCTGGCCGCTTCCTCAACGCGACGCACGGTCCCCTCGGCAATATCCGCTGCGAAATGTCCAAGCCCCAAAACTCTGGCCCTTTTTTCTGCTCATTCAGCCCCATACATAGGACCGACTGCCGCGTTTTAGTAGAGGCATTTGGGCGACGACGTCCTCCAAAGCTGCGCGAGGTCAGGGATTGGCAAACCACATTTCTGCCTGTATCGGAAGGTTATGCCCAGATATGCCCTGAAAATCGAATATAACGGCGCGCCGTTTTCCGGCTGGCAACGCCAAAAAAACGCCCCCTCGGTTCAGCAATCGCTGGAGGAGGCCTTGCGCGCTCTCGACCCCGAAGTTCCCACGATTTTTGCCGCCGGACGCACCGACACCGGCGTTCATGCCACCGGGCAGGTCGCCCATTGCGAGATGACAAAGGCATGGGACGGGTTTCGCCTGCAAGAAGCGCTGAACTATCACTTGCGCCCCGCGCCAATTTCCGTGCTGCAAGCGCGCCCGGTAAGCGAGGCATTTCATGCGCGGTTTTCAGCCCTTGAACGCCGCTACCTATTTCGCCTGATTTCACGCCGCGCCCCCCTGACCCACGACAAGGGGCTGGCTTGGCGCGTCAATCACACGCTCAACGTGACCGCCATGCAAGACGCTGCCCACCACCTCATCGGCAAACACGATTTCACCACGTTTCGCGCCAGTCATTGTCAGGCGAAATCCCCGATTAAATCCATCAACGAAATCACCATCAGCCACCGCGAAATCCCTGAAGGTCACGAGTATCGCCTTGAATTTCGCGCACGCTCCTTTCTTCATAACCAAGTGCGCAGTATCGTCGGCACGTTAGAGCGCGTCGGTGCAGGCGCGTGGGCACCCGAACGTGTCAAAACCGCACTCAAAGCCTGCAACCGCGCCGCCTGCGGTCCAGTCTGCTCCCCCGATGGGTTGTACCTCACCCATGTAGAATACCCAGAAAATCCTTTTTTATAAGTTAACCAGCTAACGCAGACGGTTTTTTATTTCGCGCAATTTTGTCTAAAAATTGAAGCTAACTTTTCAGATTGCCAGCCTTCTTGCTTGACGCGCAATTCACCCGAAAACCAGTCCCCACTTTTCGGATCGCGCTACCTTTCTTGACGCGCAATTCACCCGAAAACCAGTCCCCACTTTTCGGATCTCACTACCTTGCTTGACGCGCAATTCACCCGAAAACCAGTCCCCACTTTTCGGATCGCGCTTAAGGCAACATCTTTCCAGGGTTCATGATGTTTTTCGAATCAAGCGCCAACTTTATACGTCGCATCACCGCCAGCGCGGACTTATCTTTTCGTCGCGCCATCGACCCGAGCTTGGCCAACCCGATACCATGCTCCGCCGAAAAACTGCCCTCAAGCTCCTCGACGACATCCTCGACCAGATTATAAATCGCCGTTTTCTGCGCGTCGTCCACCTGTCCCGGATTATCGGGATCGACCCACAGGCTGTAATGCAGGTTTCCGTCCCCCAGATGCGAGATCACCACGATTTCCGCCTTGGGAGCAACGCTCCCAATCCGCGCCTCCATCTGGGTCAAGAACGCGTCAACTTTATCAAGCGGCACCGCGACATCCGTCGTTATTGACACGCCAAGATGAGTTGCAACCTCAAAGGCCATTTCGCGCTGACGCCACATCTCAGCGCGCTGTGATTGAGACTGCGCGATGGTTGCATCCAACACCTGCCCCGCCTCCAACAGCCCAAAAAGCGTGTCTTCCAAAAGCGCTACCAACGGGATTTTTCCGTCCGGCCCGGCGGTCGCGCTTTGCGCGTTGGTCGTTGCAATCTCCACCAGCACCGCCGTATCCGCCAATGTGTCAAACGGCATCGGTGCGCTGGCGTCGACCATTTGCAAATGGCGGAAATAATTTCTCGGCATATATTCAAACGCCTCGACCGCCCCGCCGCTCACCGCTTGTAATTTGTGAAGCAGATCCAACGCGGTTGGGATATCCTTCACCGAAACCATCGCGGTGGCATAAGCTTTGGGTTTTTCATACAACTTCAGAACCGCGCCAGTAATCACCCCCAGCGTTCCTTCGGCACCGATGAACAAATCCTTCAGATCATAGCCCGTGTTGTCTTTATGCAACTCCGACATCAAATTGACGATCTCGCCATCGGCCATCACCACTTCAAGCCCCAAACATAGCGCCCGCGTATTGCCATAGCGCACGACGTTAGAGCCACCCGCATTGGTGGCCAAATTACCGCCGATCATGCACGAGCCACGCGCGCCGAACACCAGCGGAAACACCAAATCTACCGCGTCCACAGCCGCGTGCAAATTCGCCAGAACCACGCCTGCCTCAACCCGCGCCAAGCGGCTTTTCCGGTTGATCGCCACGATCTTGTTCATCCGCTCCAGCGACAGAATTATCTTGTCGCCACCACTACCCACAAACCCGCCGCCAGCAAGCCCGGTGTTGCCGCCAAGCGGAACCACCGCAGTTCCGGCTTCAAACGCCAACGCCAATATTTTGGACACTTCATCAGTGGAGGCAGGCCGCACCACCGCCAATGAACGTCCCTTATATACACCCGTTATGTCATGGTCGTATTTCTCCCGCAGATCATCGCCGCTCAGACAATTGTTCTGACCAACTATATGACCCAACCGGTTAATAATGTCTGACATTCGCGCCACCTTTTTCAACTGCCGCGATATTGCTACCAATAGGCGCGTCAGTCAAAGAAATACGGACCCGCCTCGTCAAGCAAAACCTGCGCCAGCGAAACGCCCATTTCACGCGCGTCATCGACCGCGCCGCTCACCTCATGCGACAGACATTCAGAGCCATCGGGGCGCAAAATCTCGCCCCTCAGGCGCATCTGCCGGTCACGAATTTCCGCCAGACCGGCAATCGGCATTTCGCACGAACCTTCGAGCTTGCGCAAAAATGCCCGCTCCGCATCCATACGGTAACCCGTGGGAAAATCATGGATCGGCGACAGCAAATCCTTCACCGTTTCATCAGCCACGCGCCGCTCAATCCCGATCGCCCCCTGCGCCACCGCAGGCAACATATCAGAGAGCGAAACCGGCGCATTCGCCGCCCCCTCCATACCAAGACGATTTAGCCCCGCCATCGCCAGAAACGTACAGGCCGCCACCCCCTCGTCAAGCTTGCGCAACCGCGTTTGCACATTGCCGCGAAACTCCACCACCTTGAGATCAGGCCGCTTATAAAGGACTTGCGCCCGCCGCCGCAGGCTGCTCGTCCCCACTTTAGCGCCAGCAGGCAAATCCGCCAGCTTCTCCACCACCGGCGACAAAAACGCATCCCGAGGATCTTCGCGCGGCAAAAAACAATCCAGCGCCAGCCCCTCCGGCTGCAAGACCGGCATGTCTTTCATGGAGTGAACGGCGATGTCGATGCGCCCACCCAACAAGGCATCCTCGATCTCCTTGGTGAACAATCCCTTGCCGCCAAGCTCGCGCAGGGGTCGGTCCTGCACCTTGTCGCCAGTGGTCTTGATCACCACAATCTCGAACGAGATTTCGTCAAAGCCGTGCATCTCGATCAGCCGACGACGGGTCTCATAAGCCTGCGCCAACGCCAGCGGCGACCCACGGGTGCCGATGCGCAAAGGAGAGTCAGAATTTGGCCAAAGTGGTTGCATCACCACCCTCTAACCCGCAGGCAAGCGCCTGACAATGGCCTTGCGGTCGTGACACATTGACATCCCCGCCCCGAGCCTAGAGGAGAGGGCTTCGTCGTTAAAACCGGGCAAAACCGAGGTGGAACCAATGGCCAAGAAACTCATACTGCGCGCACTCGCTGGTGAAACCTTGCCCACGCCTCCGGTGTGGATGATGCGTCAGGCCGGGCGCTATTTGCCCGAATATCGCGCCACCCGCGCCAAGGCCGGAGACTTTCTGTCGCTCTGTTACAACCCCGAGCTTGCCGCCGAGGTGACCTTACAGCCGATTACGCGCTTTGGCTTTGACGCCGCGATCCTGTTTGCCGACATCTTGCTGGTGCCCCAAGCTCTGGGTGCTGATCTGTGGTTTGAAACCGGCGAAGGCCCGCGTCTTTCGACCGTCACGGGGCCTGAGGACATGGCCCGCCTCAAGCCAGCCGACGCGATCCACGCGCATCTCGCGCCAGTCTATGAAACCGTTAAAATCCTCGCCGAAACCCTGCCGCCAGAGACCGCTTTGATCGGCTTTGCTGGTGCGCCGTGGACCGTGGCAACCTATATGATCGCCGGTCGCGGCACCCCCGATCAAGGGCCGGCCCACGCGCTGATGCAAGGCGACCCCGCAACATTTGACGCCCTGATCGAGCGCATCACCGACGCCACCATCGCCTATCTTCTGGCCCAAGTCGCTGCGGGTGCCGAGGTGGTCAAGCTGTTTGACAGTTGGGCCGGATCGCTCAAAGGCGCGGCGTTTGACAAATACGCCCTCGCCCCGACTGCACGCATTATCACAGCCCTAAAGGCCAAACATCCCGACCTCCCCGTCATCGCATTTCCACGCGAGGCAGGCGACAAATATATCGGTTTTGCCCAAGCCACAGGGGCCGAGTGCGTGGCCATAGACGCCGCGGTCGATGCCAAATGGGCCGCCCAAAACCTGCAACCCCACGGCTGCGTTCAAGGCAATCTCGCCCCCGGCCATATGGTCACCGGCGGCCAAAACCTGATCAACGAAACCAAACGCATCACCGCCACCTTTGCCGCCGGTCCCCACATCTTCAACCTCGGCCACGGCATCACCCCGGATGCCGACCCCAAAAACGTCGAGGCAATGGTC
>CAYPUW010000072.1:0-9357 GCA_964413925.1 uncultured Rhodobacter sp.
AGCATGCCGTCGAGCAGGGTTTTGGAGAAGTTCAAATCCTTGATCCCGGCGCGAATAGAGGTGGCCACGCCAAATTGAGGGAATAAATAATCAAGTCCCATCATGGCCAGCGAGGCCAAGAGCGCGACGATCAAAATGCCGATAGATTGGGGCAGGCGCAGGAAAAAATAGTTAATCGAACCAAACGCTCCGGCCAGAACGATCAGCAACGCGGCTACTTGCAAAAGGGTCATAACGGCTCCGGTTTGGTAAGGATTGCTCCGCCGGATTACGGCAAAACCCGGTCAAATGTCCATGACTTTGCCTCAGAGGCGGGCCAAGCGTTCGGTCAGCAAGGCGTAGAACCCGTCCGCATCAAGATCACCGACAAACAGCGCGTTCGCTGCGCGATCCGTCACCCCCCACCAATCGGCGACGGTCATGCCAAGGGTCAGATCGGAGGTGGTCTCTATTTCGACATTGATCTTTCGGCCCTTAAAAAGATCGGGCTTGATGAGATAGGCGATGACGCAAGGGTCATGCAAAGGCGCGCCGTCAGAGCCGTATTTCTCCATATCAAAGCGCTCAAAAAAGTCGGTGAGATCGGCAACGGCGGTCCCGACAGGGGTGTCAAGCTTGCGAAACGCGCCGATGCGCGCCCGTGTGGTTAGGGCCTTATGGGTGACGTCAAGCGGCATCATCACGATTGAAATGCCGGATTTCATCACGATATCAGCGGCTTCTGGGTCGACGTAAATGTTGAATTCGGCGGTAGGGGTGATGTTGCCAACCTCGAAATAGGCCCCGCCCATCAGCACGATTTCCTGAATTTTATCGGCAATATCGGGGGCGCGCTGCAAGGCGGTGGCGATATTTGTCAGCGGTCCGAGAGGGCAAAGCGTGACCGTTCCCGCTGGTTGCTCTCTGATAGTTTCTATAATGAAATCAACGCCATGTAGCGATTGAGGCTGCATCGCGGGCGCGGGCAAAACCGGCCCGTCAAGCCCCGTGCGCCCATGCACATGCTCGGCGGTGACAAGCTTGCGCGAGAGGGGCTTAGCGCATCCTGCAAACACCAAAATATCCGGCCTGCCTGCCAGCTCGCAAATTTTGCGAGCGTTAAGTTCCGTTAGCGCGAGCGGAACATTTCCGGCAACCGCCGAGATCCCCAGCACCTCAAGTTCGGGCGAGGCCAGCGCCAGTAAAATGGCGACGGCGTCGTCCTGACCCGGATCGGTGTCGATGATGATTTTACGCGGCATCTGTTGTCCTGACATTATTGAAGCCACCAGATTGCCGCGTCATCAAGCGCTTGTCCAGCGCCATCATCACCTGCGTTTAGTTATCAAAATGCACGTCCTCCACCAGCTTCAAAGCGGTGCTGCGAAACTGTGCCAATTGGCCCAGATTGATGTTGTCAGGCGTGAATTTGCCCCATGATGCAACCAGCGGCGAGACCTTGGCACCGGCCAGCAAGGGGTACTCAAAGTTGGTGTTGGCATAGATGGATTGCGCTTCGCCGGAGGATAAAAACTCCATCAATTTAAGCGCATTAGCTGGATGAGGAGCCGCTTTCGTCATCGCCATGCCGGAGATGTTCACATGGGTGCCGCCGCCCTCGAATTTCGGGAAAACGATGTTGACAGCATCGGCCCACACCACTTGGTCGGGTTTTTGCAGCATCTCGCCCATATAATAGGTGTTGCCCAGCGAAATGTCGCATTGGCCCGACCAGATCGCCTTGATTTGGCCGCGGTCATTGCCTTGCGGTTTGCGCGCGAGATTGTCGCGAAGACCCGTAAGCCAAGTGCGGGTCGCTGCCTCGCCGTGATGGGCGATATAGGCCGAAAACAGCGCCAGATTATAGGGGTGCATGCCCGAGCGGATGCAGATGCGGCCGCGCCATTTCGGGCTTGCAAGATCCTCATAGGTGGTGATTTCGCCGGGCTTCACCCGTTCTTTGGAGGCGAAAACCACCCGCGCGCGGGTCGTGAGACCAAACCAGTTATTGTTGGGGTCGCGAAAGTTTTTGGGAATGTTTTGGTCGAGGATTTTTGACACAACAGGTTGCGTCACCCCCGCGCGAACCACGGCTTCAAGCCGCGCGACATCGACGGTTAGAACCACGTCGGCGGGGCTGCGTTTGCCCTCGGCGACCAGCTTTTCGATCATACCTTTGTTAAGAAACGCGACGTTTACTTTGATGCCGGTCTTGGCGGTGAAAGCGTCAAACAGCGGCTTTACCAACTCGGGCTGCCGGTAGGAATAAACATTCACTTCAGCAGCCTGAAGCGCGAGAGTTTCCCCGAATATAAACACGAGGACGGCGAAGAGACGTAACAACATTGCAGTGGCCTTTTTGGGACTAAAAGATGCGCGGACGCTACATCCGCCGGTTTGGCGAAGTCAATACCTGATTAAACTACTCGGGTAACTTTTCGCGCGATTTGACCTGATCCCACAGGGCATCCATTTCGGTGAGATCAGACATCTGTGGCGTCTTTCCTTTGTCGTGCAGCAGAGCCTCGACACCCTCAAAACGGCGGATGAATTTCGAGTTGGCAGCGCGCAGAGCCTCCTCGGGATCGATGTCGAGATGACGTGCGAGATTGGCGATGACGAACAGCAAATCGCCAAACTCCTCCTCTGCGTCAGCCTTGGTTTTGGTCTGGTGCGCCTCGATCAACTCGGCGGATTCCTCGGCGATTTTGGCAATCACCTGATCGGTGGATGGCCAGTCAAACCCAACTCTTGCGGCGCGTTTTTGCAGTTTGGTTGCGCGTGTTAATGCAGGCAGGTTGAGCGCAATTCCGTCAAGTGTTTCCGGCTCTGTTTGACCCTTTTCGGCCCGTTCGGCAGCCTTGATTTTTTCCCAGTCTCGGGTCTGTTGACGGGCGGATTTTTCCCGGTCCTCGTCGCCAAAAACATGCGGATGCCGGTGGACCATCTTGTCGGAAATCGCCTTGGTAACGGAGGCGAAATCAAACAATCCGGCCTCGGCTCCCATCTGGGTGTGATAGACGACCTGAAGCAAAAGATCGCCAAGTTCGCCTTCTAAATCAGAGTGTTGACCCTGCTCAATCGCGTCGGCAACCTCGTATGCTTCCTCGATTGTGTAAGGGGCGATCGAGGCGAAATCCTGTTCTATATCCCACGGGCAGCCGGTTTCAGGGTCGCGCAGGCGGGTCATAATTTCCAACAGACGCGGCAAGCCGCCGTTTGGGTCTAGACACAAGGCTTGGCTGGCGTCGTGGGGTTTTTTCGCAGGGGATTTTTTCATTGTCCAACCGATCAAAATGGGCGAGGTTCGCACAATCTAGCGATGTTTTCCGAGGAGTCCACGCCAATGCCGATCATCAACCGAATTGCCGAGTTTCATGAGGACATGAAAACATGGCGTCAGCACATCCATGCCAACCCCGAGCTGACATTTGACTGCATTGAGACCGCCGCTTTTGTGGTCGAGCGTTTGCGCGAATTCGGAGTGGACGAAATTCACGAGGGGATCGCGCAAACCGGTCTGGTCGCCATCATCAATGGCCACGGCGAGGGGCCGACGATTGGTTTGCGCGCGGACATGGATGCGCTGCCGATTCAAGAGGTGCTGGACCATACTTATAAGTCCAAAAATCCCGGCAAAATGCACGCTTGCGGTCATGACGGGCATACGACCATGCTGCTGGGGGCTGCGCGTTATTTGGCAGAAACGCGGAATTTTTCGGGGCGAGTCGCGCTGATATTTCAACCCGCAGAGGAGGGTGGAGCCGGCGGTAAAGTGATGTGCGACGAAGGGATCATGGACAATTTTGCCATCAGTCAGGTGTTTGGTTTTCACAACGCGCCGGGGGTTCCGCTCGGCGTTTTTCTGGCCAATTCCGGCCCGGTTCTGGCCGCTGCCGACACGTTTGAAATCCATATAGAGGGTACGGGCGGGCACGGAGCCATGCCCGAAGGGGCCAATGATCCGGTCGTGGTTGCCGTGCAAATCGCGCAGGCGATCCAGACGATCTCGTCCAGAAATGTGGCGGCGCTCGACAATCTGGTGATCTCGATCACCGAGATTCATACTGGCACGGCGGATAATATTATCCCGTCAGAGGCGTTTGTTGGCGGCACCGTACGCACCTTGAAAAAAGAGGTTCGGTCGATGGTGGTTGCGCGCTTGCAGGCGATTTGCACAGGCACCGCCGCCGCGTTTGGCGTTGAGGCGCGGCTTGACTATATGTATGGCTACCCGCCGACTGTTAACCATAAGGCGCAGACCGATTTCGCGGTTGGGGTTGCCACGGATATTGCAGGTGCGCAGATGGTGATCGACGATTTTCCGCCCTTCATGGGGGCTGAGGATTTCGCTTATATGCTGGAGGCGCGCCCTGGGGCCTATCTGTCAATCGGGCAGGGCGAAGGCCCTACGCTGCATCATCCAGAGTATAATTTCAACGATGAATTATCGCCCATAGGGGCCAGCTATTTCGTCAAACTGGTCGAGACCGCTCAGCCTCTGGTCGCGGGTTAGTCAGAGATTGACCATCAGCGATTTCAGCCCATGGAAGTGATAACGGTCCGCAAATTCAACCGGCCCGGCAAGTTTCAGATCAGGGTAGCGGGCAAATAAAATAGGCAGCGCTGTTTTCATCTCTAACCGTGCAAGTGGCGCGCCGATGCAAAAATGAACCCCTGCGCCAAAGCTGGTATGGGCCTGATCTGAACGGTTCGGGCGAAACTGGTTTGGGGTCGCGAATTTGGCCGGATCGCGATTTGCGGCGGCGAGCAGCAGGCCGATCTCGGTGCCGCGTTTGATCGGATGGCCAAACAGTTCCAAATCCTCATAGGCGATGCGCGTGAACATGTGCAGGGGCGGATCAAAGCGCAATATTTCCTCAATGGTCGTGTCGATCCGATCCGGGCGGGTAAGCTCGCAGGCGGAAATATCAGAGGTCAGCAGCAGCCGCACGCCGTTGCCAATCGCATGAACCGTTGCCTCGTGGCCCGCGTTCAGCAGCAGGATCGAAGTGGCGATCAGCTCGTCATTTGAGAGCTTTGATCCGTCCTCTTCGGCGGCAATCAACGTGGTGATCAAATCATCGCGCGGCGATTTACGCCGCTCGTCCACATAGCTGCGCATGTAGGCGGAAAACGCGCCTGTCGCGGCGACGGCCGCATCCTCGGTTTGCCGCGTTCGATTGGCTTGATACATCGCGACCATGTCGTGGGACCAGCGCAGCAACTGGTCGGCCATTTCGTCAGGAACGCCGAGCAGGCGGGCGATGATAATAACCGGAATTTGCTCGGCGAAAGCCGCCAACAGATCGAACGGCTGGTCGGGGAAATCGTCGATCAACTGGTTGGCCAGCGTGGTGATCTCGCCCTCCATCGAGGCGATGCGCCGACTGGTGAAAGCGCGCATAACAAGGCCGCGCAGACGGGTATGGGCGGGGGGTTCCAGCTCCAGCATCGAGCGGCGCTCGAACGCTATGAATGTCTCGATATGCTCGGGGTAGGGGGGTTGAAACTCGGCGGGTCGCTCTCGCCCCAAACGCCGGTCTCGCAGCAAAGCATCGACCTCGCCGTAGCCGGTCACACAGGGCATATCGTAATCGGCCCAGAAAAACACCGGTCCCGCCTGCCGCGTGCGGTCGTAAAAATCATAGGGGTTTTGGACGAAATCCGGCGCGGTCGGGTCTTGGGTGAACGTTTTCATAATTTGCCGCCCAACGGATTAATCATTGCCCCGATATGGCTCGACATATTGCAGCGCCATGTCCCACGGAAAGAAAATCCATGTGTCCTGACTGACCTCGGTGATGAACGTATCCACCTGATCGCGCCCCAGCGGCTTGGCGTAGACGGTGGCAAAATGGGCCTTGGGAAAGAGGTCGCGCACCACTTTCAGGGTTTTGCCGCTATCGACCAGATCATCAATGATCAGGATGCCGGTCCCATCGCCGATCAATCCCTGATCCGGCGATTTCAGCACAATCGCCTCGCTTTGCGCCTGATGATCGTAGGATTTGACCGAGATGGTATCAACGGTGCGAATATCCAACTCGCGCGCGACAATCATCGCCGGAGCCATGCCGCCCCGCGTAATCGCAACCACCGCTTTCCACGTTCCGTCGTCAGGGCCACGACCATCCAGCCGCCACGCCAGCGCGCGGCTGTCGCGATGCATCTGGTCCCAGCTTATGTGAAAACCCTTTTCATGTGGTAAACGCTCAGACATTATTTTCTCCCGGTGACGACATCGATGTCAGGCGCATCGACGGCTTTCATTCCAATGGCGTGATAGCCCGCATCCACATGCAGGATTTCACCCGTAACGCCAGAGCCTAAATCAGACAGCAGGTAAAGCGCCGATTTGCCCACGTCATCGATGGTCACGTTGCGGCGCAGGGGCGAGTTGAGCTGGTTCCACTTCATAATATAGCGAAAATCGCCAATGCCGCTGGCCGCCAGCGTCTTTACCGTGCCTGCCGAGATCGCATTAACGCGAATGCCGTCCTTGCCGAGATCCTCGGCCATGTAGCGCACCGAGGCCTCAAGTGCGGCCTTGGCCACGCCCATGACATTATAATGGGGCATGACTTTTTCGGCACCATAATAGGTCAACGTCAACATCGAGCCGCCTGCCCCCATCAGCTTTTCGGCCCGCTGGGCAATGGCAGTAAAGGAGTAAACAGAGACATCCATCGAGACCCGAAAGTTGTCTTGCGTGGTGTCCACATAGCGCCCGCGAAGCTCAGCCTTGTCGGAATAGCCGATTGCGTGAACGACGAAATCAAGCTCGCCCCATTCGGCCTTGAGCGCTTCAAACAGCGCATCCATCGAGGCTGTGTCGGTGACATCACACTCCAACACATGTTTTACGCCGATCTTTTCGGCCAAGGGGCGCACCCGCTTGCCAAGCGCCTCGCCTTGATAGGAAAACGCCATCTCGGCCCCCTGCTCGGCACAGGCGCGCGCGATGCCCCATGCCATTGATCGCTCGTTGGCCACGCCCATGATCAAGCCGCGCTTTCCACTCATAATCCCAGCTGACATCCATATACCTCTTGCAAATAATTTAATCATAGTCGTTTAGGCGAAAGTTTGACGACCATCAAGCCTGTGAAACATGTCTTTTTGAACTGGTCAAACGCGGTAATCGGCGTAATCTTATGGTGAGACGTCGCAACAAAAGGAACAGGCCGATGATGGAAAAGAGCGGAATTTTCGCAGGCGACGACCCGTTCGCCATTGCCAATCGCTGGCTGGGTGAGGCTGAGGCTGCCGAGCCAAACGACCCAAACGCGATGGCGCTGGCGACGGTGGACAGCGCGGGCCTGCCCAATGTGCGCATGGTGCTGCTGAAAGAAATAGAGCCATTGGCTGAGGGCGGTGCATTCGTGTTTTACACCAATTACGGCAGCGCCAAAGCGCAGGAGATCGAGACCTCGGGCCAAGCGGCCTTCGTTTTGCACTGGAAATCCCTGCGCCGTCAAATCAGGGTGCGAGGCCGCGTTGAACGAGAAGATGGTGCAAAAGCCGATGCTTACTATACCTCGCGCTCGTTGCAATCGCGCTTGGGGGCGTGGGCGTCGCATCAGTCTCGACCGTTAAAATCTCGCGCGCGCTTGATGGCGGCCGTGGCCAAGATCACCGCGACCAAAGGGACAAACCCCGCGCGCCCTCCGTTTTGGGGCGGCTACAGGATTACGCCGCTAGAAATCGAGTTCTGGGCCGATGGCGAGTTTCGCCTGCATAACCGCTTTCGCTGGCGGCGTGAAAGCCCGGCGGACGCATGGGATATCTGCCGCTTAAACCCTTGAAGCTTGCGCGCACGGATATGTTCACGGTTCAATCAACTCCTGTAACATCTCGGAGTATTTGAACGTGTGCAAAAGGAATGACTGGCCGAGAGGTTAATATAATGCTAGCCTTGTCTGACCTAGGGTCAACTTGAGGGTAACTTTGTACAGGTGGATAAAAGAGCGACTGTAAAAGGTCAGGTCAAGTGGTTTGATACCACCAAGGGCTTTGGCTTCATTGTTGCCGATGAGGGCGGTTCGGATATCTTGCTGCACGCGAATGTTTTGCGCAGCTTTGGGCGAAATTCAATCGCCGGAAGCGCTGGCGTGGAAGTGTGTGTAGAGGATACGGAACGCGGCTGTCAGGCGACGGAAATAATAAGCATCGACCTCCCCAAAGCGGAGGCGGGGCTTCAATCGGTGCGCCAGATTCTAGGCGAGGATGCCGTCTTGAACCCGGAACCGGACCTAAAGCCGGCGCGGGTCAAATGGTTTGATCGTGCAAAAGGGTTCGGGTTTGTGAATGTCTTCGGCATGGGCGACGATATTTTCGTCCATATAGAAGTGTTGCAAGCTTGCGGATTGTCCGACCTTCAACCGGGCGAGGCCGTCTCGGTGCGCACGGCAGAAGGACCGCGCGGTTTGATGGCGTGGGATGTGCGGGATTGGGATCACGCACTCGAGCAGGAGGAATAATTGTTGCGGCAACTACTTTTGGTGGTTTGGTTTTCGGTGTTCGGATCGGCGGTTTTCGCCGCCTGTTCCCCCAACGAGATTTCGCTGCGTGGCCCTTGGGGTCAGGTGAAATTCAACGTCGAGATCGCGGATACCAACGAAACCCGCGCGCTGGGCCTGATGAATCGCAAGAGCTTGCCACAATTTTCGGGCATGGTGTTTGTCTATGACACGCCGCAGCATGCGCGGTTCTGGATGAAAAACACCCTGATCCCGCTCGATATGATCTTCATGGACGCGACTGGAACAGTGACCGCGATCAACAAAATGGCCGTTCCTGAAAGTCTGGATATCATTGACGGCGGCACCGGCGTTCTCAGCGTGCTGGAGATCAATGGCGGGCTGGCCGACACGCTGGGAATTACCGTCGGCAGTCAGGCGCAGCACAGCTCTTTTGGCGAAAATGCGGTCTGGGGCTGCGATCAATAGGTTTTGAGGTCATTTGAGGCTTTTCAAGCGGCGATCGGCACTGTACTAGGCTGCCAATGGATCGGGGCGTGGCGCAGCTTGGTAGCGCGACGGTTTTGGGTACCGTAGGTCGTAGGTTCGAATCCTATCGCCCCGACCAGAAACGCCAGTTGCGCGGCATGGATCAAGACCGAGGCAAGGTCAAGGGCCAGAGGCCGACCCGTTGAGGGCGACAGAGGTGCGAAACTGATGCGCGTTTTCCCGAAAAACACTCTGTTTTGGGCGCTGGTCCTGCTGATCGTCGCCTTGTTCCAACTCTATTTTCCAATCGCCAGCGATGAAGCCTATTTTATCAGTTGGGGAGCCACTCCCGCGCTTGGATATTACGACCATCCGCCTTTACCGGGGTGGAGTTCCTATAGATCGTAAGATCATCGGCGAGGGAAAA
>CAYPUW010000073.1:0-9327 GCA_964413925.1 uncultured Rhodobacter sp.
GAGCAGGCCAGCATCGCGGTCGCAGCTCTGGACGGGACCGGATTATGACCGAGCTTTGGAGTGCTGATGCCGCCGCCGCCGCTACCGGCGGGAAAACAACCGGTGATTGGCGCGCATCGGGCATCTCGATTGACACCCGCAGCCTTGAGCGGGGTGATCTTTTTGTCGCTTTGAAAGACGCGCGCGACGGCCATGATTTCGTTGCTGCGGCTCTTGAGCGAGGGGCCTGCGCCGCCATGGTCTCGCGCGTGCCTGAAGGTCTCGCCGCCGATGCGCCCTTGTTGATCGTGAACGATGTGCAGGTAGCGCTTGAAGCTTTGGCACGGGCGGCGCGGGCGCGAAGCGGGGCCAAGGTGATTGCGATCACCGGCTCTGTTGGCAAGACCTCGACCAAGGATATGCTGGCGCATGTGCTCGCGCGCCAAGGGGCGACCCATGCTGCGGCGATGAGCCTGAACAACCACTGGGGCGTGCCTTTGACGCTGGCGCGAATGCCCGCGAAAACCGAGTTTGCGGTGATTGAGATCGGGATGAACCACCCCGGCGAAATCTCGCCACTCGCGCGGATCGCCCGCCCAAACGTGGCGCTGATCACCACCGTTGCCGAGGCGCATATGGCGGCGTTTCGCTCGGTTGACGAGATCGCTAAGGCCAAGGCTGAGCTGTTTGACGGGCTTGAGGCAGACGGGCGGGCGATCCTGAACCACGATATCGAGCATTACGATTTTCTCGCCACACAAGCGCAGGCCGCCGGGGCGCAGATCACCAGTTTCGGGGCCGATCCGCAGGCGGATTACCGGCTCAAAAACTACCGTGTTCACGGGGCAGGCACCATTGTTGAGGCCGAGATTGGCGGCGAGCTTACCGCGTTTAAAATCGGCGCACCGGGTCGCCATCTGGCGATGAATGCGCTGGCGGTATTGGCGGCGGTTGCGGCGGTTGGCGCGGATATTGCTATCGCCGGACTTGATCTGGCCGACTGGCAGCCGCCTGCCGGACGTGGCGCGCGTCACTGGATTGCGCTTGATCCGGTCGAGACCGAGTTGCGGCTTGAACTGATCGACGAGGCCTATAACGCCAATCCGGTGTCGATGGAGGCAGCCATTGAGGGGTTGGCCGCGACCTCGCCAGTGGACGGGATCGGTCGGGTCAACCACGGTCGGCGACTGGCGTTTTTGACCGATATGCTGGAACTGGGCGCTGATGAGGCCGAAAAACACCGCAAGCTGGCGGATTTACCTTCGATTGAAAAGCTCGACATGGTGCACACTGCAGGGGTGTTGATGAAACATCTGCATCTGGCGCTGCCGCCGGAAAAGCGTGGCGAATGGCACCATACCGCCGAAAAACTGGCCGAACGCGCCCATCATTTGCTGGACGCGGGGGATGTGGTCATGGTCAAAGGGTCTAAAGGTTCGCGTGCGTCCTTGGTGGTTGACGCCATCAAGAAACTGGGTCGCGCGAACCAACAATAAGAGGGAAGATTGGCAAAATGCTTTACATGCTCAGCGAGCTTTCGGATAGCGCGGGGGTCTTTAACCTATTTCGCTATATCACGTTGCGCTCGGGCGGGGCGTTTTTCACGGCACTGATTTTTTGCTTTATTTTTGGCCGGCCGCTGATCAACCTTTTAAAGCGCAAACAGGGCGAGGGTCAGCCGATCCGCGAGGATGGCCCTCAGAGCCACATCCTTGACAAGGCCGGAACGCCAACCATGGGCGGGGTTTTGATCCTTGGCTCGTTGATCGTCTCGACCCTGATCTGGGCGCGGCTTGATAATCCTTATGTGTGGATGGTGCTGTTTGTTACGGTTTCTTTCGGGCTGATCGGCTTTGCCGATGACTATGCCAAGGTCTCTAAAAACAGCTCCAAGGGGGTGTCTGGCCGGGTTCGGTTCGGGCTTGGTTTACTGGTCGCGGCAATCGCTGGCTATTGGGCGGCGCAGGTGCATCCTGCCGCGCTGTCCAATCAACTGGCAGTGCCGATTTTCAAGAATGTGCTGATCAACCTCGGTATATTGTTCGTGCCTTTCACAATGATAGTGATCGTTGGCTCTGCCAATGCGGTCAACCTGACCGATGGTCTCGATGGCTTGGCAATCATGCCGGTGATGATTGCCGCCGCCACGCTGGGAGTGATTGCCTATGCGGTCGGGCGGGTCGATTTCAGCGAATATCTGGAGGTGCATTATGTGCCGGGAACGGGCGAGTTGCTGGTGTTCAGCTCGGCCCTGATTGGCGGAGGGCTGGGCTTTTTGTGGTATAACGCGCCCCCTGCCGCCGTGTTCATGGGCGATACCGGCTCGCTGGCGCTGGGCGGCGCACTTGGCGCAATTGCAGTTGCCACCAAACACGAGATCGTGCTGGCGATTGTCGGCGGTCTGTTCGTGGTCGAAGCCCTTTCGGTTATCATTCAGGTGCTTTATTTCAAAAAGACCGGCAAACGGGTGTTTCTGATGGCGCCCATTCACCATCATTTCGAGAAGAAAGGCTGGGCCGAGCCGCAGATCGTGATCCGCTTCTGGATCATTTCGCTGATATTGGCGCTGGTGGGGCTGGCGACGCTGAAGTTGAGGTAAGGAATATGGCCTCTGCACGCGCATGAACTCTTCATGGCTGTCTTTTGACAACCTTGTTTATGGTGTGCTGTGGGCGTTGATCGCGTTTGGGTTTATATCACGCTTGACGGGCCTGCATGGTCGGCTGCGCGAAAAAGAGGCGCGCAGCAAGGCATTCGTTAGGGCAGGCAAACTCAATAAAAAAGCGGTGGCCCTGATTGTCAAAGGCGGGGCCGATAAGACTGTGATGTCGTTGCGCGAGGCGATTGCGATAACTCGTCCCTATCGCAAAAGCGAAGCCAAGTTCTTTGCCACCATTCTGGGCAATCTGGCTGAGGTGTACCGCGTGCGTCCCCAGATTGAGCAGGCGCTTCCATTGTTGAGTGAGGCGGCTGATGTCCTTGAGCAATACGGTGATGTGACCGAGCCTATATATATACGAACCCTCGTGATTTTGTCTGACACCTATTTTCTTGGCGATAAAATACCCGAGGCCATATCGGCCTGCGAACGTGCTCGTGAGGCCGTCGCGGGCATGGGACCGGACGCTACATTGGTCAACCTGCACGATCTGCACAATCTGGGTTATTCCCTTATCAGGGCGGATCAGATCGAACAGGCCGTGGAGCATTGGCGCAAAACGCTGCTGCTTGAGGACGCGTTTGAGGACGCGCTTGGCGATGATGGGCGAAGGTTGCGGGCTGATATTCTGTCGGATATGGCCAACCTTCTGATCGGGCTTGAACGTTTGGACGAAGCCACGCCGTTGCTCGACGACGCTTTGGCGATTGATGCGCGCCTCATTGGCGACTTGCCCGAACATTATGAGAAGGCGCTAAATAACCGTGGCCTCATTCATGTCCGCGCTGGCGAATATACAAAAGCCTTGCCGCTTTGTCGCGAGTCGCTCCTGATTATGGCCCATAGTCTGGGTGAAGATCATCCAATCTATGCTGATCGGCTGCATGCGCTGGCGGTGGTTCTGGCAGGTCTGGGCCAGCGTGAAGAGGCCCGCACCCATCTTGAACGCGCGGCACTGGTGATGGAGGCGGCACTTGGCATTGACGACCCCGAGGCACAGGCTTTGCGCGCGCAATTCGAGGAATTCGATCAAGAGGCGTTTTAGCGCCTCTCCCTCTGGTCCCCGCACTTGATTTGCGCTAACTCTCGGCCAAACAAATAGGGTAAGGAAAGGGCGCATATGATCCCGGTTCGTGGATATTCAGGCCATAAAGTCGCGGTTCTGGGGCTTGGTCGCTCGGGCCTTAGTGCGGCGCGCGCGCTCAAGGCGGGCGGGGCGACTGCGCTTTGTTGGGACGACAATGTTGAGGCGCGCGCAAACGCCGAGGCCGAGGGGCTGACCCTTCATGATTTGATGCGCAATAAAGCGTGGGACGGGGTGGTTGCGCTGATCGTGTCACCGGGCATTGCCCATCTTTACCCCGCGCCGCATCCGATCATTAAGGCCGCGTGGCAGCATGGTGTTGCGGTTGATAATGATATCGGCCTGTTTTTCCGCTCTTATGCGACCCAAGACTGGGATAATTTCGAGGTGATGCCGCGCATCGTGGCGGTGACTGGTTCCAACGGCAAATCAACCACGTCGGCGTTGATCCACCATATCCTGACCGATCAGGGCAAACCGGCGCAACTTGCCGGGAATATTGGTCGCGGGGTTCTGGATATTGATCCGGCGGTTGATGGCGATGTGGTGGTGTTGGAGCTGTCATCTTACCAAATCGAGCTTGCGCGCGCGCTTGCGCCCGACATTGGCGTATTTTTGAACCTGTCGCCGGATCATTTGGATCGGCATGGCGGAATTGGTGGCTATTTCGCGGCCAAGCGACGGCTGTTTGTCGAGGGGGGGCCGGATCGCGCGATTATTGGCGTGGACGAGGATGAGGGCTGGTATCTGGCCAATCAACTGCGCGAAAATGCCAGTGACGGTGCGCCGGTGATTGCCATTTCCACCAGCCAAAAGTTGGCGGGCGATGGTTGGACGGTGACCGCGCGCAAGGGGTATTTGAGCGAGCGGCGGCGTGGGCGGCAGGTCTCCTCGATTGATCTGCGCGCCATTAAGGGCCTGCCCGGCGCGCATAACCATCAAAACGCCTGCGCGGCTTATGCGGTTTGCCGCACGCTGGGGATGGCACCGCGACTGGTTGAGAAAAGCTTGCAGTCATTTCCGGGCCTGCCGCATCGCTCGCAGATATTGGCGGTCAAGGACGGGGTGACGTTCGTTAACGACTCCAAAGCCACCAATGTTGAAAGTGCGGCGCGCGCGTTGCAGGCGTTCAAACGCATTCGCTGGATTGTTGGAGGGCAGGGAAAAGACGGGGGGATTGCGGCGTTGTCTGACCATCTCGACTCGGTCGCCAAGGCCTATTTGATCGGGCATAGCGCTGAGGTATTCGCGCTTCAGTTGGGCGAGACCCCTTACGAGATATGCCGAACGCTTGACGTTGCCGTGGCCAAAGCCACCGCCGAGGCAGAGGAGGGCGACACTGTTTTACTGGCCCCTGCCGCCGCCAGTTTTGATCAATATCCGAATTTCGAGAAGCGTGGCGAAGCGTTCGCGGCGCTTGTTCAGGAGCAGGTTGACGCGCCACATTAGCGCGACTGCCTTACGTGGTGAATTTGCGACAAATCTCTGGCAAAAACACCGCAAGCGGGTTAGCATCGCGGCTATAATAAGCCGAACCGGGCAAACCGGCGGCGTTGAGGCAGAAATTAAGTTTCGGGGCATTATCCATGACAGAAATGGTCTATGGCGCAGCGCCAGCACGGCCCGGTGAGCCGATCTTGCCCAAATGGTGGCGCACGGTCGATCGTTGGACCATGGGTTGCGTGCTTTTGTTGTTCGCGGTTGGGCTGTTGTTGGGCTTTGCCGCCTCGCCTCCACTGGCGGCCAGAACCGGATATCCGCCGTTTCACTTTGTGATCCGACAGGCGGTTTTTGGCGGTATTGCGCTTAGCGCGATGGTTATCACGTCGATGATGTCTCCTCGGTTGGTGCGGCGTTTGGGGGTGATTGGCTTTATTTTGGCGGTGATCGCTGTTGCGTTACTGCCGGCGTTTGGCACTGATTTTGGCAAAGGAGCCACCCGCTGGTTTTCGCTCGGGTTCGCGTCGGTGCAACCATCGGAGTTCCTTAAGCCGGGCTTTGTGATCTTTTCGGCGTGGCTGATGTCGGCATCAAGCGAGGTATTCGGCCCTCCCGGCAAGCGCCTTTCGTTTATCGTCGCGATGGCTTTGGTGGCGTTGCTGGTGATGCAACCGGATTTCGGGCAAGCCAGCCTAATCCTTGCCTCTTGGGGCATCATGTATTTCGTGGCCGGAGCGCCGATTCTGATTCTTGTGGGCATCGCCGGACTGACCGTTTTCGGGGGTAGCATGGCCTATCAGTTTTCCGAGCATTTCGCGCGGCGGATTGACGGGTTCTTAAGTCCGGTGATCGACCCGACAACCCAGCTTGGCTATGCGGCCAATGCCATTCAAAACGGCGGCTTTTTCGGGGTTGGCGTGGGCGAAGGCACGGTCAAATGGGTGCTGCCTGATGCGCATACGGATTTCATCATCGCCGTTGCAGCCGAGGAGTACGGCTTGCTGCTAGTCCTGATAGTTATTGCGCTGTTTTTGATCATAACCCTGCGCTCGATGTTTCGTCTGATCCGCGAGCGTGACCCGTTTATTCGCCTTGCTGGCACCGGCTTGGTGACGCTGTTTGGTTTACAAGCCCTGATCAATCTCGGTGTTGCGGCCCGATTGTTGCCAGCTAAGGGGATGACCCTGCCATTTGTGTCCTATGGAGGCTCATCTTTGATCGCGGCGGGGATTGCATTGGGGATGCTTCTGGCGTTTACACGAACCCGACCACAAGGGGAGATGGGCGATATTTTCCGACGGCGGGCAAGGTAAGGTATAAGATGGGCGCGCAGCGAACGCTGATAATCGCAGCCGGAGGCACTGGCGGGCATATGTTTCCCGCCCAAGCGCTGGCTGAAGAGATGTTAAGGGCGGGCTGGCAGGTCAAACTGTCAACCGACACGCGCGGCGCGCGGTTCATCAGCGATTTCCCCCCCGAGGTCACGGTTCAAATCGTTGACAGCGCCAGTTTTGGTCGTGGCGGTTTGCTCGCCAAATTGCTGACGCCTCTGCATTTGATCAAAGGCGTTCTCAGCGCGACTTGGCGTATGCTGATCGAGCGCCCTTCGGCGGTGGCCGGTTTTGGCGGCTATCCGGCTTTTCCGGCCATGGCCGCCGCATGGATCACCCGCCGACCGCGCATGATCCACGAACAAAACGGGGTTCTAGGTCGGGTTAATCGCCTGTTCGCGCGGCGGGTCAATCAGGTCGCTTGCGGGATGTGGCCGACCGATCTCCCGAACGGCGTGAACGCAATACACACCGGCAATCCGGTGCGCGCCTCGGTGCTGGAGCGCGAGTCTGCACAGTTCATCGAGCCGGGCGATTACCCCATGAGCATGTTGGTGATGGGTGGCTCGCAAGGTGCGCGAATTTTGTCTGACGTGGTGCCGGGCGCGATTGCGTTGCTACCGGAAAGTATTTTGAGAAACCTGCGCGTCTCGCATCAGGCCCGCGCCGAGGACGTCGAGGTTGTGCGCCAGCGCTACAGTGATTGCGGTGTCACCGCCGATGTGGAGACGTTCTTTGACGATGTGCCGTCACGCTTGGCCGAGGCGCAATTGGTGGTGTCGCGCGCAGGGGCGTCGTCCATCGCTGACATCGCGGTGATTGGTCGTCCGGCGATTTTCATTCCGCTGGCCGCGGCTTTGCGCGATGAGCAAACCGCCAACGCAAAGGGCTTGGTTGATACTGGAGCCGCGCTTATGATCACCGAGGGCGACCTTACCGCGCTGGGTTTGGCGCGCGAGATCGAGGCGATCCTGACGGACGGCCCTCGGGCCACCAAAATGGCCAATGCGGCCAAGGCATTTGGCAAGCCCGAAGCCACGCAATCCTTGGCGCTGATAGTTGAAGATCTGGTATACGGAAACAAGAAATGAGCGAGCGGTTATGAGTGCAGCCACCAAATTGCCAACAGATATTGGCCCGATCCATTTCGTTGGCATCGGCGGCATTGGCATGTCGGGCATTGCCGAGGTTTTGCTCAACCACGGCTATGAGGTGCGCGGCTCTGATCTGAAGGCGACCAAGATCACCAAGCGTCTGGCCAAGCTGGGCGCGAAAGTGTTCGTCGGGCAAAAGGCCGAAAATCTCGCCGGAGCGTCCGTGGTCGTGATCTCCTCTGCCATCAAACCCGGCAATCTAGAGCTTGACGAGGCCAGCAAGCTTGGCCTGCCCATCGTGCGCCGCGCCGAGATGCTGGCCGAGTTGATGCGTCTGAAATCCAACGTGGCCATCGCCGGAACTCATGGCAAAACTACCACGACGACCATGGTCGCGACCCTGCTTGACGCAGGCGGGCTGGACCCCACGGTGATCAATGGCGGCATCATCCACGCTTATGGCAGCAATGCGCGCATGGGGCAGGGCGAGTGGATGGTGGTCGAGGCCGACGAGAGCGACGGCACCTTCATCAAGCTGCCCGCAACCATCGCCATCGTCACCAATATCGACGCCGAACATATGGAGCATTACGGCACGTTTGATGCTCTGCGGGATGCGTTTTATACCTTTGTTCATAACATCCCGTTTTACGGCGTGGCGGTTTGCTGCACCGATCACCCAGAGGTTCAAGCCTTGGTGGGCCGCATTCGCGACCGCCGGGTGATCACTTACGGATTCAACGCGCAGGCTGACGTTCGCGCGGGCAATTTGACTTATCAAAAAGGTGTCGCGCATTTTGACGTTTACCTACGCGACGAGGATCAGCGGATCAACGGCATGACCTTGCCCATGCCGGGCGATCACAACGTGCTGAATGCGCTTAGTGCCATCGCGGTTGCGCGTCATCTGGGGATGAAATCTGGCGAAATTCGCGAGGCTTTGGCCAATTTCAAAGGGGTCAACCGGCGCTTTACCAAGGTTGGCGAGGTCAACGGGGTGACCATTATTGACGATTACGGCCATCATCCGGTCGAGATTGCGGCTGTGCTCAAGGCGGCACGACAGGCGACCGAAGGGCGGGTGATTGCGGTCCATCAACCCCATCGCTACAGCCGCCTTGCGGGCTTGTTCGAGGATTTCTGCACCTGTTTTAACGACGCTGATGTGGTGGCGATTTCCGATGTGTTCGCTGCGGGCGAAGAGCCGATCGAGGGGGCCAGCCGCGATGATCTGGTCGCCGGTCTGATCTCGCACGGGCATCACCATGCTTTGGCGCTTGAAACAGAAGATGGGTTGGCCGAGCTTATTCGCAGCGAGGCCAAACCCGGTGACATGGTGGTTTGTCTTGGCGCAGGTACGATCTCTGCTTGGGCCAATGCGCTGCCAGAAAGGCTGGCGCTATGAACGGTTCTTTTTTGGTAACAATTGCTTGGGTGTTGGCGATCTCTTTCGTCGGCATGTTGCCCATGAGCTATCACAAACGCTTTGGCTTTCCGCTGCTGGCGATATTCCCGTTCGTGCTGGTCTATCTCGGCTGGCAAAACGGCATTTACTGGTCGCTGGCGCTGCTGCTCGCCGCGCTGTCGATTTATCGCCATCCGGCCAAATATTATGGTCTCCTGTTGTGGCATAAAATCTCCGGCAAAGGCGCCGCCGATTAGATGAGCGGCGCTGACTGGATATCGTCCTTGCCTCAACTCGCAGGCAAAACCACGCAGGACCGGCTTATGGCCGATCTG
>CAYPUW010000074.1:0-9226 GCA_964413925.1 uncultured Rhodobacter sp.
GAAGAACATCTATAATGTAGAGGCGGGAGAGGTGTTTTGGGCCGCGTCCGATGTCGGCTGGGTCGTGGGGCACAGCTATATTTGCTATGCGCCGCTCATTCAGGGCAGCACGACGATTGTGTTTGAAGGCAAGCCCGTGGGCACGCCGGATGCGGGGACTTTCTGGCGGGTAATCGAGGAATATAAAGTTAAGGCTTTGTTCACCGCCCCGACCGCTTTTCGCGCGATCAAGCGGGTTGATCCGGCGGGCAAATTACTGGCGCAATATGACCTTTCGTGTCTAAAAACCCTTTTCTTGGCGGGCGAGCGCACCGATCCTGACACGCTTCATTGGGCCGAGGACAAGCTTGGCGTGCCAGTGATTGATCACTGGTGGCAGACCGAAACTGGCTGGGCGATAGCCGCTAATCCCATGGGGGTTGAGCATTTGGCGGTCAAGGTTGGCTCTCCCTCGGTGGCGATGCCGGGCTATGACGTGCGGATTTTAGACGAGGGCGGCCATGAGGTTGCACCGGGCGAGCTGGGGGCGATCGTGATCAAACTACCGTTGCCGCCGGGGACATTGCCGACACTGTGGAATGCCAACGCGCGGTACAAATCCTCGTATCTCACTGCTTTTGAAGGGTTTTATGAGACCGGCGATGCGGGCTATGTGGATGAGGACGGCTATCTTTACATCATGGCGCGCACTGACGATGTGATCAATGTCGCAGGTCATCGCCTTTCAACCGGCGCGATGGAGGAGGTTTTGGCCAGCCACCCCGACGTTGCCGAATGTGCGGTGATCGGGGTTGCGGATGCATTGAAGGGCCAAGCGCCGTTGGGGCTGGTGTGCTTGAACGCGGGGGCTGATCGCGCATCTGAGGATGTGGTGCGCGAATGTGTGGCGCTGGTGCGCGCCCAAATCGGCCCGGTGGCGGCATTTCGGCTGGCCTGTGTGGTGGATCGGCTGCCCAAGACCCGCTCGGGCAAGATTTTGCGCGGCACGATGGTAAGTATTGCCGACGGCAAGCCGTGGAAAATGCCCGCGACGATTGACGATCCGGTTATTCTCGACGAAATCACGGTGGCGTTGAAGGGGCTTGGGCTGGCGAGCTAGGGTGCAGATACTGGGCTTGTTTTCTATCAGCTTCCTTGCACCGAATAGCCATATCCGCGCACGGTGCGGATCATGTTTTTGGCACGGTTTTCACTTAACAGACGTCTGAGCCGACCAATGTGAACATCCACGGTTCGGGTGTCGACGTCAGATGACAGGCCCCAGACCATGTCTAGGAGTTGGTCGCGAGAGAACACCCGTTCTGGTGATTTCATCAATGTTATCAACAACCTATATTCGGTCGGGCCGAGGTGAATTTGCTTGTCGGCGATGGTGACGATATGTTTGGAGAGGTCGATTTTGATTTTGCCAAACTCCAACACTTCGCCGGTGACGAGGGCTGCGGGGCGACGCAGGGCGGCGCGCACACGGGCCAAAAGCTCTTTGATCGAATAGGGTTTGCTGATGTAATCATCGGCCCCAATATCAAGGCCGCGCACGCGGTCGCGCTCCTCGGATCGGGCGGTCAGCATGATGATCGGGATTTGGCGCGTAGCGGCCATGCGGCGGATTTGGCGGCAGGCCTCGATGCCAGAGAGGCGCGGCAGCATCCAGTCCAAAAGGATCACATCGGGAAGCTCGTCGCGGGCCTTTTCCACGCCAGCCTCGCCATCGGTCGCTACCACGACCTCGTAGTTTTGCGATTTCAGATTATAGCGCAGCATTTCCACTTGGGCTGGCTCGTCCTCGACAATGAGGACTTTCGGCTGATCGAGGCTCATTTCCTAGGTTCCCGTTACTTATGAGGAGGCTTTGAGGTCTTCGCCGGTCACGATGTGATGGACCTGACGCGAGATGTTGACCACATGATCGCCAGCGCGTTCAAAACTGCGCGCCAAAAGCACCATATGCACCAGCGTTTCGGCGTCCTGCGGGTTTTCGGTCAGGGCCGCAACGCTTTGGGCAAAAACCGCTTTGTTGAGCGCGTCGATTTCCAGATCACGCGTGCGAATTTCGGCGCAAAGGGCGATGTCGCTGTCACGGTAAGCGACCAGAGCATCGGTGAGCATGGCTTGAACTTTGGCGCTCATCTCGCCGATTTGGGTAAGGGCATCCTCAGCGGAGGTGTTTTCGGTCAGCTTGCGCACCCGTTTAGCGGTGGATTTGGCGTGATCGCCGATGCGTTCAAGTTCGCCCGCGATTTTGATTGGCAACATTGCTTCGCGCAGATCGAGCGCCATCGGTTGGCGCAAGGCAATCAGGCGCTCGGCGCGGTTATCGACGTCCTTGTTCATGCCGTTGATCTTGCGATCCGTGGCCACAAGCGCATCAACCTCGGCGGCTTCAAAATCCATCAGCGCGTCGGTAGCACCCTTGATTTGAGCGTTGACCAGCGCGCCCATCTTCAGGATCAGCGCCTTGATTTTTTGTAAGTCCTGATCAAAACGGCCTACGATATGTTCGTGTTCCATGGGCTCTCCTTATCCGATCCGGCCGGTGATATAGTTTTGCGTACGCTCCTCAACCGGGTTGGTGAACACCTGTTTGGTGCTGCCAACCTCGACCAGTTTGCCCAAGTGAAAAAACGCGGTGCGTTGTGAAATTCGCGCGGCTTGCTGCATCGAATGGGTGACGATGACGATGGTAAAGTCACGGCGCAATTTATCAATCAATTCCTCGATTACGGCGGTGGCGATGGGATCAAGCGCCGAACACGGTTCGTCCATAAGAATGACGCGCGGCTCGACCGCGATGGTGCGCGCGATGCACAGGCGTTGCTGTTGGCCACCCGAAAGCCCGTTGCCGGGTTCATCCAGACGGTCGGCGACCTCGTCCCAGAGACCTGCGGATCTGAGGCTCCACTCAATGCGGTCGTCGAGTTCTGATTTTGAGGTGGTAAGCCGGTGGATTTTAAGCCCGTAAGCGACGTTTTCGCGAATGGATTTGGGAAACGGGTTGGGTTTTTGAAACACCATGCCGACTTGGGCGCGCAGGGACACGACGTCAACGGCGGGCGCATAGACGTCTTGGCCATCGATTTTGAGCGAGCCTTGAAAACGGCAAATTGGGATCAAGTCATTCATGCGGTTGATAGCACGCAGAAATGTGGATTTGCCACAGCCCGACGGACCGATCAACGAGGTAACCTGCTTTTCCTCGATTTTCAGGTCCACGCCGAATAATGCCTGCTTGTCGGCGTAAAACACATCGACATTTTGGGCGCGGATAATAGGGTCGCTCATGGTCAGAACCTTTGTTCAAGTTTGCGGCGCAGCAGGATGGCGATCAGGTTCATGGCGATCAAAAAGATCAGCAGAACGATGATTGCCGCCGAGGTTTTTTCCATAAATCCGCGCTCTGGGCTGTCAGACCACAGGAAAATCTGCACTGGTAACGCGGTGGCCGGGGCTAGTATGGATTTGGGAATATCGACGATAAACGCGACCATGCCGATCATCAGCAAGGGCGCGGTGTCGCCAAGGGCGCGGGCCATGCCGATGATGGCGCCGGTTAACATTCCGGGTAGCGCGACCGGAAAAACATGGTGAAAAACCGCTTGCACGGGGGTCGCGCCAAGCGCCAATGCGGCCTCTTTTATCGAGGGGGGGACGGATTTTAGGCTGGCGCGCGATGCGATGATGATGGTGGGCAGGGTCATGAGCGACAGCACCATGCCGCCGACCAGAGGGGAGGATCGCGGCAGGCCGAAATAGCCAAGGAATATCGACAGACCCAACAGGCCGAACACGATCGAGGGCACCGCCGCGAGGTTGTTGATGTTAACCTCGATAATATCAGAGAGGCGGTTGGCGGGGGCGAATTGTTCGAGATAGGTGGCGGCAGCGATGCCAAGCGGGAAGGACAGCAAAAAGCACACCGCCAGCGACAGGGCCGTGCCGATCAGGGCGGCGAGAATTCCGGCGATTTCGGGCTCGCGGCTGTCGCCATGGGTGAAAAAGCCCCAGTTGAACACGGTGCGGATCTCGGCTTTTTTCTGCATTTCAGCGGTCCACGCGATCTCTTTGTCAGAGATGCGGCGCTGGTCCTCGGGTACGCTGACATTGGTTTTGCCGCGTACATAAAGGCTGAGGGTATCAGAGGCGGTGAACCAGATTTTGCGGGTGCCACCGAGCAGTTTGGGGTCGGCGAGGACCGCTCTTTTCAGTTCGAAACTGGCTTCGGTGCTGAGAAGATTATAGAGTTTTTTCTTGTCTTTACGCTTTTTGACCTCGGGAAAACGCGCGCGCAGGCCGAGCTTGACGATCTTGCCAAAGCGCGCAGCGGCGATGTTGTTTGGGTCGATATTGGTGGCGGACAGGTCCACGGGAATGGCGATTTGCACCAGCTTGGTCGCGCCATATCCACCGATGCCGATGGTAACAATCAGCCATGCCAAGAAGGCCAATGCCAGAAGGATCGCGCCTTTGCCCATCCACTGAAATCGGGTCTCGGCGCGGTGGCGCGCGGCGAGATTAAAACCGGCGGATTTGGTGAAATCAATCATATTGCTCTCGATATTTGCGCACGATCACATGAGCGGCGACATTGAGACAAAGTGTAACGATAAACAGCAACAACCCGAGCGCGAAAGCCGATAAGGTCTTGGCACTGTCAAAGGCCTGATCGCCGGTCAGAAGCGAGACGATCTGCGCGGTGATGGTGGTAACAGCTTTTAAAGGATTGAGGGTTAGGTTGGCGGCGAGACCCGCTGCCATCACCACAATCATGGTCTCGCCAATGGCGCGCGAGGCGGCAAGCAATAACGATCCCGCGATACCCGGCAGGGCGGCGGGCAAAATGACGTGGCGAACGGTCTCGGATTTGGTGGCGCCAAGGCCCATAGAGGCGTCGCGCAGGGATTGAGGTACGGCGTTGATCACATCGTCGGAAAGCGAGGAAATTAGTGGCACGATCATGATGCCCATCACCACTCCGGCAGCCAGCGCGCTTTCGGAGGAAATCTCTAGTCCCAACTGGCTGCCGGTCATGCGAATGAACGGGGCAACGGTAAGGGCTGCGAAAAATCCGTACACCACGGTGGGAATTCCGGCAAGGATCTCCAGCGCGGGTTTGACCCATGCACGTACGGATTTTGTTGCGTATTCAGATAGATAGATGGCAGACGCCAGCCCTAGAGGCGTGGCCACCAACATGGCAATGGCCGAAATTAGCAGGGTGCCGTTGATTAGCGGAATGGCCCCGAACGCGCCGTCAGAGCCGATCTGATCGGCGCGAATGGCGGTTTGCGGCGACCATTCCAGACCAAATAAGAACTCGGTCATGGGAATTTTTTCAAAGAAGCGGATGGTTTCAGACAGCAGCGACAGGATGATACCAACAGTCACGAGTATGGCCAAACTGGCGGCAAGCCCAAGTATGGTAATGATCGTGCGGTCGATCCAAGGCGGGCGAACCGGCCGCTGAAGGTCAATTTTTGAAGCAGCCATAATCAAGCGCCCCCCCAAAGGCATCTTGGTTTGAAAGGGCCCGATTGCGCGGGCCCCCTCAGTTAGATTAGTTTGCCATATCCAGCAAGGTCAGGTTCTTGGCTACTGCGGCTTGCTCCGCGCGGGTGCTGGCACCGGACGGGATCAGGCCTTTGTCAACCAAATAGCCGTCTTCACCCCAAGTGTCCTCGTTGGTGAACTCGGCCATATATTCCCTGATACCGGGGATTTTGCCGATATGGGATTTCTTGACATAGAAGTAAAGCGAACGGGCAATCGGGTATTGGCCCGAGGCAATCGCGTCAAACTCAGGTGCCACGCCGTTAACGGTTGCGCCCTGAATGCTGTCGCTGTTTTGCTCAAGATAGCTGTAGCCGAAAATGCCGAAAGCCGATGGATTTGCCTGTAGCTTCTGCACGATCAGGTTGTCGTTCTCGCCCGCCTCGATATAGGCACCGTCCTGGCGAAGGGTCAGGCAGAGCTTTTTATAAGCAGATTTGTCAGTCTTTTTCATCGCCTTGATGAATGGAAAGGTTTTGCAACCGCCCTGCATGGCCAGCTCGTCAAAGGCGTCGCGTGTGCCGGAGGTTGGCGGCGGCCCGAGAACCTCGATTTTGATCGCGGGCAGGGAGGGGTTAACCTCGTTCCACATGGTGTAAGGGTTGGCCTGAATGCCGCCCTTCCCGTCGGGAACATTCTTGGCAAGACCGAGGAAAAGGTCGCGAGTGGTGATCGAAATCGGGGTCGCTTTGCGCGAATTGGCCAGAACGATACCGTCAAAACCGATCTTCACTTCGACGATTTCGTTAACGCCGTTATCAGCACATTTCTTGACCTCAGAGGCCTTGATACGGCGCGAAGCGTTGGTGATGTCGGGGGTGTTCAGCCCGGCACCGGCGCAGAACAATTTTAAGCCGCCGCCCGAGCCTGTGCTTTCGACAACCGGGGTTTTGAAATTGGTCGATTTACCAAAATGCTCGGCGACAGCGGTGGAAAAAGGAAACACGGTGGAGGAGCCCACGATGTTGATTTGTTCACGGGCAGCCGCCGGCAGGGCGCTTGCCACAACTGCGAAAGCAGCAGCAGTTATACGGAGAGACATTTTATCATAATCCTCATGTTTCATCGCGCCCGATGACGGGCGAAGGCCGTCGGAACCGACCTCGACTCGGTGAGTACGACAAAAGTGTAACGGTTTTATGACTGTTTTGGATTTTGTGATTTGGGCACTGGCAAAAAGACCGAAAAGGTTGAACCTTCGCCAATTTTGCTGCTGATCATCAGCTTGCCGCGATGGCGCACGAGGATGTGTTTAACAATCGCAAGCCCCAGCCCGGTCCCCCCCATCGCGCGCGAGCGGCTTTTGTCGACTCGGTAAAACCGCTCGGTCAGACGCGGGATTTCATGGGCGGGGATGCCCTCTCCCTGATCGGAAATGGCGATTTGAACGGAGGGTTTGCGAAACGACTTTGAGGGTTTTCGCAGGCGTGCGGTGACGGAGACTTCGCCGTCGTCGCGGCTGTAATTTACTGCATTTTCTAGAAGATTAATGAATACTCTCAACAGCTTGTCGTAATTCCCGACAATCTCTGGCAATGGTTCTGACAGGTCGATATTGAGGTGTTTTCCACGCTGATCGGCCAGCGGTCTGACGGTTTCAACAGCCGAGAGCAGGATCTGGGTCAGGTCCGCCGTGGTCTTGATCGCGCGCTTTTCCTTGACCTCGACCAGCGACAGCGACAACAGATCGGCGACCAGATTTGTCATGCGCCGGGTCTCTTTATCCATCAGGTGCAAAAAATGCTCGCGCGCCTCGCGGTCGTCGCCAGCGGGGCCAAGCAGAGTTTCTACGATGCCAGACACAGCGGTCAGCGGCGAGCGGATTTCATGCGAGACATTGGCGACGAAATCGCTGCGCATGGTCCGGGCCTCACGATATGGCGAGCGATCCTCAAGGGTCACAATCAGGATCGGCTGGCCCTCGGGATCGGTGGGGGTCACGCGGTTTATGGTGATGAAAAGGTCGCGCTTATCCTTGCCAACTTTTTTTAACGACAGAGTTTCGGTCGCCCCTTTTTTAAGCGCGGTTCCCAGCTTGTCGCCGATAGATTTATTGCCAAAAACCTCGACCACCGGTGCTGTTTTCTTGGCACCCGACAGCAGCGTTCTGGCCCCGTCATTGGCGGCCAGCAGGCGGAATTCATGGTCAAAAGCCAACACCGGCACGGCGATGCCGTTAAGGATATTTTCAGGGTTTTGCATCTATGCTTCCATTTCAGGGCGAGTCGTTGTCGACAGGTTCAGCCAGACGCTCAGGGCTGATCGCGCGCGGGTCAAGGCCCTGATCGAGGATATCTGCGGGTGGCGATTGGTCCTGTAGCAGGGCTGCGGCGTATCGGGCGAGGGCCGGTGCGGTTTGGATGCCGTAGCCCCCTTGACCGGCGAGCCAGAAAAACCCGTCATCATGCGGGGTGTTGGCGTATGGAGAAGAGATGTGCTGCGCATAGCCAACAACCGGCGATTTGTCGGGCACGAAACTGCGAAGACCCGCCCATTTGTTGTGAATGCGGCGGATATCAAGATCAAAGGCTGTCGTGATCCGGTCCACACAGAGGGCGATATCAAGCTCGTCTGGCTGTGCGTCGCAAGGGCTGGACGGGGTTTCGTCGGCGGGCGAGATCAGCAATTGGCCGGCGTCGGGTTTTAGGTAAAACTTCTCGGCGATGTCTACCGTCAGGGGCAGGTTTTGCGGGTTGATCCCTGATGGCGATGCCACGATCAGAGCGGTCCGCCGTTTTGGCACCAACCCAATGGGCATAACGCCAGCAAGGGTAGCGACGCTGTCGGCCCATGCACCTGCGGCATTGACGATACGCGCGGCACTATAAGTATGAGAGGTGGTCTGCACTTGCCAATCGCAGTGACGTTTTGACAGTCGGACTACTTCGGATTTGGTGGCCAGAACGCCGCCTGCCGCGCGAAACATGCGCAAATAACCGTGGTGGAGTGCGTGGACATCAATTTCGCTGGCGGCCATGTCCAGAAAACCAGCCTGTGCATAGCCTTCGCGCAGCAATGGTTGGCGTTGGCGTAACGCGGTGTCGCCCAGTCGCTTGACTGGAGTCTCATCGGCGATTTGGTCGAGTGCGGCGTCAAGTTCGCTTATTTGATCATGGCGCGCGATCATCAATGTGTCGCGCGGAGACAACAGATCATGGGCGCAGAAGTCCGCAGGCGGGTTCAGAAAAAATCCGTTTGAGGCGCGGGTCAGGGCACGAATCGGGCCGGGGCCGTAGCTTGGCGCGAACATGGCTGCGGAACGCCCGGTGGTGTGATAGCCGGGCTGGTTCTCCATTTCCAGCAAGATAACACGGGAGGACTTTGCAAGCTCGGCCGCGACAGACGCTCCGGCAATCCCGGCACCGATCACGACGATATCGGCTGAAATAGTTTGTTGGAGGCTGTTTGTCATCTTCGGTCTGGTCTTTCCTGAAACAGGCAAAAAAGGTTCTGCCCGTTTTGCAGGCAGAACCCGAAAGAGGCAAGGCCTCTGATTGCAGATGGCGGGCAAGCCTCGCCAGAGCCACCTTCGGTTACTTGAAACTCGGGAGCGGCTCTAACCTTTTGGGCTTTAGCGCAATTTAGTCCAAAATCCGGTTCACCGGGTTCAGATCATGCGCTAGCGGATCGAATCTTACGTTTCGAACCACTAGTTTTTTACTTGATGGATCAAATTATC
>CAYPUW010000075.1:0-9090 GCA_964413925.1 uncultured Rhodobacter sp.
GTAGGGCGCCACGTGGCCGTCCTTGACCAGCCACAGCCGGTCGGCAACCATTGACCCCAAGGCACCACGTTTACAGTGAAAACAGAGGATATTTGCGGCTATAACGTGGCAGGTCCACGATCACGCGAGCTGTTACAGCGCCTGACAAATGCCGATCTTACGACCGAAAATTTCCGCTTCATGCGCTCCCAAACGATCGAGGTGGCAGGGGTTGAATGCCTCGCCATTCGCGTCAGTTTCACCGGCGATCTTGGTTGGGAGTTGCATTGTGCGGTGCAAGATCAGGTCAAACTTTATACTGCACTTATGCAAGCCGCCAAGGACGTAGATGGCGGCCCTGTTGGCAGTCGTGCTTTGGGGTCCCTCAGGATCGAAAAAGGCTATGGCAGTTGGGGACGCGAATACAGCCCGGAATACTGGCCACAAGAGGTGGGACTGGAGCGTCTGGTGAAGCTGGACAAGGAATTTCTGCACAAGGAAGCCTATCTGAAAGTCAAGGATAAGCCGTCGCGTGAAACGTTGACCATTTTCGAGGTCGACGTAACGGATAACGCCGATGCCACGGGGGGAGAGCCGATTTTCCTGCCGGACGGAACAGCCGTCGGGCGGGTAACATCTGGTGCCTATGGGTATTCGGTCGAGAAATCTCTGGCTTTGGGGTTTGTAAAGCAAGGTACCGCCAAGGCGGGCGATACGGTCGAGATTTTCATCCTCGGCAAGCCGCACAAGGCCCGCATTCTGGCCGAGCCGCCTTTTGACCCCGAAGGCCGGAGGCTGCGCGCATGAGAGAGGTTTTCTAGCGGACACAGGGGGGTGCCCGACCCACAACCATCACACAAAAAGGGAGGAAAGGAACTGCGAGACGAATCCAAAGAAATCACCGGACATGGTATGAATAACACCTGTCCATAAACCCAAACCCACTACAGGGAGAATAAACATGAAGTTTTTCAAGCAAAATGGCAATCCTCTGCCAGAGCATATCCACCAATCGGCTAAGGTTGCGCGCACAGGCTCGGAGATGAACCGCCGAGAGTTTATCGCCACCGCCAGCGTGTTTGGCGCCACTGCCGCCACCGCCTATTCGATGCTGGGCATGGCTTCTCCGGCATACGCGGCCGAAACACCCAAAATGGGTGGCACGATCCGCATGGCGATGAGCGTGCGCGCCCTCAAGGATCCGCGTACCTACGACTGGTCCGAGATCGCTATGGTGACTTCGGGTTGGCTGGAATATCTGGTTGAGTACAACAATGATGGCTCGTTCAAGCCGCGCTTGCTGACAGGCTGGGATGTCAATGACAACGCGACCGAATACACATTGTATGTACGCAAGGGCGTAACCTGGAATAATGGCGACGAATTCAACGCCGAGGACGTGGCCCGCAACATCACCCAGTGGTGCGAATCCGATGTCGAAGGCAACTCGATGGCCTCGCGGATGATTTCTCTGATCGATGCGGACACCAAGAAGGCCCGTGACGGCGCCATTACTGTGGTCGGCAGCCATACAGTGAAACTCGTGATGAACGCGCCTGACATCACCATCATCCCCGGAATGTCGGATTATCCGGCGGCAATCACCCATGCGTCGCAAACTGGCGAAAATATGCTGGCAAACCCGATCGGTACCGGGCCGTACTCGCCGCAAAGCGTCGAGGTTGGGGTCAAGGCTGTTCTGGTGCGCAACACCAAGCACAAATGGTGGGGCGAAGGGACCGGGGCCTATCTGGACCGGATCGAGTTCATCGATTACGGCACCGAGCCTTCCGCAGTGGTCGCCGCCGTCGAAGCCGACGAGATCGACACGAGTTGGGAGAGCCAGGGCGAATTTATCGACATCATCACAGGTCTCGGCTGGCAGACTTCCGAGGTTTCCACAGCATCCACGGTGGTAATCCGGCCCAATGAGCTGGCCGAGGTGAATGGCGTGAAGCCCTATGCCGATTCGCGCGTGCGCCGGGCCTTGGCCATGGCGGTCGACAATTCGATCTGTCTGGAATTGGGCATCAACGGGCGTGGTACGGTGGCGGAAAATCACCATGTCGCTCCGGTGCACCCGGAATATGCCAATATCGGCAAGCCGGTCCATGATCCAGAACGTGCTTTGGCGTTGATGAAAGAAGCTGGCATGGGCGATTACGAGCACGAGTTGCAGTCAATCGACTCGGGCTATCGCAAGGATACCACCGACGCGGTGGCCGACCAGCTGCGCAAGGCTGGCATCAAGGTCAAGCGCACGGTGCTGCCCGGTTCGACCTTCTGGAACGACTGGACCAAGTATCCGTTCTCCTCGACCAACTGGAACCACCGTCCACTGGGCGTGCAGGTTCTGGGACTGGCCTATCGCAGCGGGATGCCGTGGAACGAGGCAGGCTTTGCCAATGCCGAGTTCGACACGCTCTTGGATCAGGCAGTGGCAATCGCCGATGCGGGCGAACGCAGCAAAGTGATGGCCAAGATCGAGCGGATCATGATAGACGAGGGTGTGATCATTCAGCCTTACTGGCAGTCGGTATTTCGCCAGTCCCGTCCCGAGCTTGTGAATGTGGAGGCGCATATCGCCTATCTTCCGCAGTTCTACAAGTGGGGCTGGAAAGCCTGAGCACAGTAAAAACTGGGGTCGCGGAGCCTATCCGCGACCCCTTAATTTAACCTTCGGGGGTGCCCATGGGACAGTTTATTATCAAGCGATTGGCGGTCATGCTACTGACCGCCGCCTGCCTGACTTTTATTGTATTTTTTCTGACCAACCTGAACCCGAACCTTGAGAAACTGGCCAAGACCCAGGGCAATAACCGGATGACCGATGCACAGGTTACCTCCTGGCTTTTCAAGCACGGCTATCAGCAAAACGTGTTTCGCAAATATGGGGAATGGCTTGGTGTCGTGCCCAGCCGTAAGTTCACCGATAAGGGCGGAGATGTCTATTCAAGATGTTCACGCCCCTCGATACCCGCCGCCGTGGCTTCTGATTATTGCGGCCTATTACAAGGGAATATGGGGTTCTCCAGCGTTTTCAAGAGCGAGGTATCGGCGATTGTCCTTAAACGCCTTGGTCTGACCGGGTGGCTGATGTTGGCGGTTTTAAGCGTCATGGTGCCCATGGCGCTGATTGTCGGGGTGGTTGCGGGGATGCGCGAAGGCACCCGCACCGACCGCACCTTGTCGACCTTTGCCATCGTCACCACAGCAACGCCCGAATATGTCTCGGGGGTGATCTTTATCGTCCTGTTCGCCTCGTCAAGAATAGGGTTATCACCGATTTTCGCGCAATGGGGCCTGATTGACGGGCGCACCATTCTGAAAGGCTCGGCGGCGACTGCGATGGATCATATTACATTTGCCAATTTCACCCTGCCGGTAATGGCGCTGGCGCTTTACGGCATGGGCTATATCGCCCGTATGACACGAGCCTCGATGGCCGAGGTGATGACGGCGCAATATGTCCGTACCGCTCGGCTAAAGGGGGTGAGCTTTTTCAACATCGTGGTCAAGCACGCGCTCAGAAACGCGCTGATTGCGCCCTTTACCATCATCATGCTGCAAATACCGTGGCTGTTGACCGGCGTGGTGGTCGTCGAGACCCTGTTCAACTACAAGGGTTTTGGTTGGGCGCTGGTCGAGGCGGCGGGAAATAATGATATCGAGCTGCTGCTTGGTATTTCCGTGGTCGCCGTTGTTGTCGTCCTGATTACCCAGCTCATTTCCGACGTTGGCTATGTTTTCCTCAACCCGCGCATTCGCGTAAACTAAGGGGGCGATGATATGGAACCGCTTACGTCTTTTCAGGTATTCACCGGCATTCTCGCCCAGTTCACCACAGTGTGGATAGGCATGGCGATTGTGTTTGCGGTGTCGATTGTAACAAAACGTAAAACCGGGCTATACGGCAAACTTTTTGACAGCCCCATTGGTATGATCGGTTTTGCGCTGGTGCTGTTTTGGGTTCTGACCGCAGTGTTTGCAGATTCTATTATGACCTATGATCCGATTTCGCAGATTTCGGGGATGAAAAACAAGCTGCCGGGCACGCTGGTGCGCGGGGCGGTTGAGGGCGATTTCCAGTGGTATCTACTGGGCGGCGATAATCTGGCAAGAGACGTATTCTCCCGCGTTATAGCCGGTAGCCGTATCGTTCTGACCATCGCACCACTGGCCACGCTGTTTGCCTATATGGTTGGTATCACACTCGGCTTGCCCGCAGGGTATTATCAAAAACGCATAGATACCTCGCTTAGTTTTATCGCCAACCTTGTGTTGGCGTTTCCAGTCATCTTGTTGTTTTACCTGCTGGTCACGCCTGAAATTCGTGCGGCGGGAACCGAAATTCCGATCTGGGGGGGTAAAACCTGGACTACATCCATCCCCAATCTGATGGCGGCAACACTGTTCATGTTTCCGATCATCTTTTTTACAATCTTGTGGCAGTCCAAATACTATATTCGCCCGAAACTTCGAAACCTATTGGTCGCGGTGACACTGGTATTAGGCCTTTGGGCCTATTCTGGCCTGACCTTCAATGCTGACCCGTTGGGCATATTCCAGATGGACCCGAATATGCTGAACATTTTTGTGGCAGTGGTGTTTGTGAACTCGCCCACCGTGTTTCGTGTGGTGCGTGGCCTGACCATGGATATCAAAACCCGCGATTATGTTGCGGCAGCCCAAACAAGGGGAGAAGGCCCTTGGTACATCATGCTTTGGGAGGTGCTGCCCAATGCCCGTGGGCCGCTGATCGTCGATTTTTGCCTGCGTATCGGTTACACCACCATCCTTTTGGGAACGCTGGGTTTCTTTGGCCTCGGCCTTTCACCGGAAAGTCCTGACTGGGGGTCCACCATCAACGAGGGGCGCAAGCTTCTGACCATCTATGGCCATCCGGCCCTGCCGCCTGCATTCGCCCTGATGAGCCTTGTTCTGGGGCTGAACCTGCTGGCGGATGGCCTGCGTGAACAAAGCTTGCGAGACTAGGAGAGTATCATGACACAAAATGCCCAATATGATGGCCCTATTCTAGAAATCGACCAACTGTCCATTTCGTTTTTCACGCGGTTGTTTGAAATTCCGGCTGTGATGGATTTCTCTTGCAAGGTGATGCCGGGCGAGGCGCTCGGACTGGTGGGCGAAAGCGGCTGCGGTAAATCCACGGTGGCCTTGGGGGTGATGCAAGACCTTGGCACGATTGGCAAATGCGTGGGCGGGTCGATCAAATTCAAGGGGCGGGAATTGATCGGAATGCCTGAGGCGGAATTGCGCAAATTACGCGGTTCGGAAATTGCCATGATATATCAGGAGCCGATGGCCTCGCTCAATCCGGCGATGAAAGTCGCCAAGCAACTGATGGAAGTGCCTATGATCCATGAAGGCATGTCAAAATCGGATGCCTATGACATGGCGATTGATGTCGTCCAAAGTGTGCGCTTGCCGGATCCGGCCCGCATTATGGGCTCGTATCCGCATCAGTTATCCGGTGGGCAGCAACAGCGTATCGTGATCGCCATGGCGCTGATGTCCAAGCCGTCTTTGCTGATTTTGGACGAGCCGACAACGGCGCTCGATGTCACGGTCGAGGCGGGTATTGTCGATTTGGTTAAGGATCTTGGCAAGAAATATGGCACCTCCATGCTGTTCATCAGCCATAACCTCGGGCTAATTTTGGAAACTTGTGACCGTATTTGTGTAATGTATTCAGGCGAAGCAGTGGAAACCGGCTCGATCAAAGACGTATTTGACAAGATGCGCCACCCGTATACGCAAGCGCTTTTTCGCTCGATCCCGCTGCCCGGCGCGAATAAAAACGACCACCCTTTGGTGGCAATCCCGGGCAACTTTCCCCTGCCGCATGAACGACCCATGGGCTGTAATTTTGGCCCGAGATGCACCTATTTCAAGGCGGGGCGCTGTGATGCGGATGTGATCACAATGGCGCCTTTCACAGAAGACGACCGACATGATATTCGCTGTTCGAGGTTTAAGGAAATCGACTGGGATGCGCCGATAGAAGCCGTGGCTCAGGTCGAAAAAACCGAAATCGGCGAAGTGGTTCTGAAGGTCGACAACCTGAAGAAATATTACGAGGTTGCTGCCAACGCAATATTTGGTGGCGGCGAAAAGCGTGTGGTCAAAGCCAATGAAACTCTTAGTTTCGTGGCGCATGAAAGCGAAACCCTAGCCATTGTTGGTGAAAGCGGCTGCGGAAAATCCACACTGGCAAAAGTGTTGATGGGTCTGGAAACTGCCACTGACGGGTCGATTGAGTTGCTTGGCAAAAATGTTGAAAACATCGCAATCGAGGATCGCGACACCAAAACGGTTTCCTCGGTGCAGATGGTATTTCAAAACCCGTTTGATACGCTCAATCCCGCGATGACGGTGGGGAACCAGATCAAACGCGCTTTGGAGATATTCAGAGTTGGCAATGACGAGGCCGACCGCGAGGAGCGCATGCTCGAACTGCTTGATCTGGTCAAGCTTCCGCGCGCCTTTGCCACCCGCATGCCGCGCCAATTATCCGGTGGACAAAAACAGCGCGTGGGCATTGCCCGCGCTTTTGCTGGTTCTGCGCAAATTGTGGTGGCGGATGAGCCTGTTTCGGCGCTTGATGTGTCCGTGCAAGCTGCGGTCACCGATCTGTTGATGGAAATCCAACGCGAAAATAAAACCACCCTGTTGTTCATCAGCCATGACCTCTCGATTGTTCGCTACCTTAGCGACCGGGTGATGGTGATGTATCTGGGCCATGTGGTTGAAATGGGCACGACGGACGACATCTTTGCGCCGCCCTATCACCCCTATACCGAGGCCCTGCTATCGGCGGTGCCGATTGCCGATACCAGTGTCGAGAAAAAGCATGTGGTGCTTGAAGGCGATATTCCTTCGGCGATGGACCCACCCACGGGCTGCCCGTTCCAGACCCGATGTAATTACAAGGATAATGTGGCGGATGGCCTTTGTGAAAAAGAGGTGCCAGCCATTAAAACGCTCATCAATGACCATGTGATCAAATGCCACTTGGATGATAGTGTTTTGAACGCCATGGAGCCAGTTATCAAACAGGCGAAACCTGCGAAAGTCGGTTAAAAATCAGCGATTGCGCCATCCAGTAACGCGGCGCTTTGCTGCAACAACGAGGTTTGTCATGCCCATCCCATTACATGATTTCATTCATGACACCCGATATAGCGACATTCCAGAGGACGCGCGTGCGTTTGCGCGGCGCTGGATTCTGGACCTTTCAGGTGTTGCGATTGCCGGATCGCAAACCGATATGTCGCGCATTATGTGCAATCACGCGGCGCGCCAGTTTGGTGTGGGGGGTAGCGCCGCAGGAATGATCTGCGACGGTCGCAAGGTTAGCCCCGCCGGGGCGGCGCTTGCAGGTGGGATCACGATTGATTCCGTGGATGCCCATGACGGGCACAAGCTGACCAAAGGGCATGTGGGTTGCGGGGTTTTTCCATCTGTTCTGGCGTTGAGCGAAGCAGAAGCGCTGACTTCTGATCAAGAGTTTTTGACCGCCATCGTGATTGGCTATGAACTGGGAACGCGCTCGGGTATCGCTTTGCACCAGACGGCGGCTGAATATCATTCTTCGGGTGCTTGGGTTGCCCCCGCGATTGCCGCCCTCGGGGCGCGAATCCTTGGCCTCGATGCGGCCAAAACCCGCGAGGCCATCGGCATTGGCGACTATCACGGACCGCGCAGCCCGTTGATGCGCGCGGTCGATTTTCCGGTCATGGTTAAGGATGGGTCCGGTTGGGGGGCCATGGCGGGGGTTTCAGCCGCCTATCTGGCACAAGATGGCTTTACTGGTGCGCCCGCGCTCCTGTTTGAGGGGGATGACGTGGCCGAACTTTGGTCGGATCTGGGGGAGCGCTGGCGAATTTTTGAGCAGTATTACAAGCTCTATCCTGTTTGCCGCTGGGCGCAGCCGCCCGTGCAGGCGGCCCTCAATCTATGTGCGAAATACAGCATCACACCCGACGCGGTGGACTATATCGAAGTGAATACGTTTCACCAGTCCTTGCGCCTCGCAACAAGGCGGCCAAAGACGACGGAAGAGGCGCAATACTCAACCGCATTTCCCACAGCGGTGGCGGTAGCGCGCGGCAATGTGACAGCGGAAGATGTCAAAGCCAGTGCTTTTGGCGACCCGCAGGTTTTGCGTCTGGCGGATGGCATGATCATCGCTGAAAAAGAAAAATACAATGCCGCATTTCCCATGCGCCGGATTGCCGATGTTACGCTGGTCATGAAGGATGGCCGCCGGTTGGCATCGCCGCCGACTGAAGCATTGGGAGACCCGGAGGATCCCGTGGATATGCCTGAAGTCATTGCAAAGTTCCATGCGCTGAGCGATCCGGTTATTGGTAAGGCCAAGGCCGGCGCGCTGGAAAATGCAGTGGCCGATCTGGGGAACGGCGCGGGGGTGTCCGGCTTGCAAGAGCTTCTTTTGGCCAATACCCGCGCGACGGCATCCAATGATTAGTCGAGAAATCACTAAGTGGTTTTTGACGCAACCATTATCGTACAGGCAATATTTTTGCATCTTCGCACCCCTAATCTGAAGTGGCCAGCCACGCAAAAAACATCGCAATGAACAGGAAACACCTTATGAAACCAAGAGTAGTTCTCGTCCTCCACGACCATGCCCCCAATGATGATAGGGTTGTCAGCTATCTTCGGGCGCATGGCTTTAACGTGGATATCCGCAAGCCCTTTGCCGGCGATCTGTTGGGGGAGGTCACGGATGATTTGGCTGGAACGGTGATTTTTGGTGGCCTTTATAACGCCTATGACACGAAACTGCATCCGTTCCTGAAGGAAGAATACCGTTGGATGGATGCGGTTTTGGCGGCGGACCTACCGTTTTTGGGGATATGCCAAGGAGCGCAGATGCTTGCCATACATCACGGGGCATGGGCGGGGGAGCGCAAAGGAACAACCTGGGAGTTTGGGTATTACGAAGTTCGCCCCGCCGCCGAGGCTGGCGATTTTCTAACCGAACCCCTGCATTTCACCCAAGCCCATTACCATACCTTTGATCTGCCCAAAGGGGCGACGCTGCTCGCATCAACGGACCGCTAC
>CAYPUW010000076.1:0-5172 GCA_964413925.1 uncultured Rhodobacter sp.
GCATCGGGCAGGGCGGTGGCGTTATATTGCGAGACGATGCCACATACCGGCACCCGCGCATTCGGGTTCAGGCGCGGCAAAACCGCGTCCAGTACCTTGCCACCGACATTTTCAAAATAGACGTCAATGCCATCGGGAACCGCCGCCTTCAACAGGTTGGCAAACCCCTCGGCCTTGTGGTCGATGCAGGCGTCAAACCCCTGCTCGTCAACCGCGTAGGCGCATTTGTCAGGACCGCCCGCGATACCGACCACGCGGCACCCGAGCAACTTGCCGATCTGGCCGACAGTGGCGCCGACCGGGCCGGTGGCGGCAGCAACCACAATGGTCTCGCCGGATTTTGGCGCACCGATTTGAGTAAGCCCCGCCCAAGCGGTAAAGCCCGGCATGCCCATAATGCCAAGCGCCCATGTGGGATGCGCGGGGGAGCGGCCCAAATTGGTGACGCCCGCACCATCTGAGACCGCATAGTCCTGCCAGCCATTGAACGACAGCACCCAGTCGCCCGGTGCAAAGCCCGCGATATTGGAGGTCACGACCTGCGCAACTGTGCCCCCAACCATCACGCCACCGATCTCAACCGGAGCAGCGTAAGAGGGCGCATCGCTCATCCGGCCCCGCATGTAGGGATCAAGCGAGAGATACTCTGTGCGCAACAACATCTGCTCATCACCAGCGACGGGGATCGCGCCCTCAACAAGTTTCATCGTGTCTTTTGTCGGCGCGCCCTTGGGGCGTTCGGCCAGCACTTGCTGGCGGTTGGTGGTATCGGTCTGTGTCATGTTCATTGGCTCCTGAAGTGTGGTTGCTGGAATGCGCGGTTATCGCGCGAGGTACATATGGGCAAAGAAGGGCCGTGTCGTTGAAAGCGGAGCGTTCACAGCGCGATAAAACACGCGGGATCAGCCGGTTTTTGGCACGGAAGGCTTCTTGGTGCCGCGCCAGACCAGCTTGATTATCCACTCTTTACCGCCATCCACAAAGCTGTAAAGCACCGGCACGAACACCAGCGAGAGTGCTGTGGAAAGCAGAATGCCACCAATTACCGCAATGGCCATTGGCGAGCGGAACTCACCGCCCAGACTGTTGGCAAATGCGCTTGGCAGCATGCCTGCGGTCATTGCGATTGTGGTCATAAGGATCGGGCGCGCGCGCTTATGGCCGGCCTGAACCATCGCCTCCATACGGCTCATGCCAGCGGCTTGGGCGTCCTTGGCGAAACTGACCAGCATAATCGCGTTCTTGGTCACAATCCCCATCAGCATGAGGAAACCGATCACCACAGGCAGGCTCATGGCCAGACCAAATAAATAAAGCGCAAAGATCGCGCCTCCAATCGCCAGCGGCAGGGTCAGCAGGATGGTAATCGGGGTGACAAAGCTGGAAAACAACAGCGCGAGTGTTACATAAACCAGCATGATCCCGGCGACCATCGCGGTGGCGAAGCCCGAAAAAATATCGGCCATAATCTCGGCGTCACCGCTGGTTTTCACGCTGGTTCCCTTGGGCATGTTCTTAACCAACGGCAGAGCAAAAATCGCCTCGGTGGCCGCGCCGAGCACGGTATTCGGCCCAAGGCTGGCCTCGACCTTGGTTTCATTGGAGCGGTCATAGCGGGTCACCACGCTAGGGCCGGACCCTATGGAGACATCGGCCACCAAAAATAGCGGCACACTGGTGCCATTGCTCAGGCTGACCCGGAGCGATTGCAGTTGGGTCAGATCACGGCGCGCGGATTTCTTCAGGCGCACGACGATAGGCACCTGCACGTCCCCGTCGGTGAATTTGGCAAGGTTGGCATCGGTATCGCCGAGGGTGGCGATGCGTAGGGTCGAGGCCAGAACGTTTGCCGTCACCCCCATCTCGGCCGCCAGATCCGGCTTTGGGGTGATCTTGATTTCAGGGCGAGATAACGCGGCGGTGGTTGTGACATTGACAAGGCCATCAAGACCCTTCATCACGGCTGCCAGCTTTAGGGCGGCACGGGTCACAGCCGCGCGGTCGTTCCCTTGAACGCTAAGCGAAATATCGCGCTGCCCGCGCTCGTTAACAAGGTTGATCCGCACATCGGGAATATCGGCCAGCGCCGCCAGAATATCGTGCTGAATGGCGAGGAAATATCGCTTACGCTCGGTTTTGGGGCCGTAATTCACGGTTAAGTTGGCCTTGCGAATATCGCCAGCGCCACCTTCCACGAACACGCTTTTCACCTCTGGAATTTTGCGAATTCGCTCGCCCATTAGCGAGGTGATACGCCGGGTTTCGTCCAGTGTGGTTCCCGGCGGCAGCTCCAGCGTCAGCATGGTGCGGCCAATGTCTTTTTTGGGGGTAAACTCGCCCGGCAGCAGCGTTGCCGAATAAAGCGAGGCCGCGAAAAGGCCGAACGCCATTATCAGGGTGATGATTTTATGGCGCAGGGTCCAGCGCAGAATACGCACATATGTCCGCATGATCAGCCCGTCTTTTCTGGTCGAGACCTGATGCGTGTCTCTCATAAAATAGGCGGCCAGCATCGGGGTGACAAAACGCGCGACCAGCAGGGAAAACAGGGCTGCCATCGCCACCGTCAGGCCGAATTGCTTGAAAAACTGTCCCGGAATACCGCCCATAAAGGACACCGGCGCGAACACGGCAACGATGGAGAAGGTGATGGCAACCACCGTCAAACCGATTTCGGTTGCCGCATCCCCCGCCGCTTTGAACGAGGATTTGCCCATGCGCAAATGTCGCTCCACGTTTTCAATCTCGACAATTGCGTCGTCCACCAAAATTCCGGTTACCAGCGTGATCGCCAACAAGCTGACAACATTGAGCGAAAAGCCCATCATATACATGGCAAAAAACGCCGGAATGATCGAAAGGGGCAGGGCGGTGGCGGCAATTGTCGTCGCACGCCAGTCGCGCAGGAATAGAAATACCACCACAACTGCCAATATCGACCCCTCATAAAGGGTTTCCATGGCGCTTTTGAATGTGCCTGCGGTATAGGTGGTGGCGTCGTCAATCAGGGTGATCTGGGCGTCGGGATAGCGCCCTCGCAGGGCCTTTAGCTTGACCTCGACCGCTTTTGCCGTATCCAGATCGCTTTCGCCAGTGGCGCGAAAAACCGCCAATGCGACCACGGGTTGGCCGTTCAGGGTGGCAAAAGAACGCGCTTCGGACGGGCCATCGTAAACGCGGCCAAGCTGGTCGAGCCGCACGGTTCGCCCCCCCCCCAGCGACAGGGGTGTCTCGGCAAGTTGTTTTATGGTTTTGGCGCTGCCAAGGGCGCGAATGGAAAACTCCATTCCTGCGGCCTGCCCACGCCCGCCGCCCATGTTAACATTTGTGGCCCGCAAGCGTTGGCTGATGGTCGCGGCAGTAATGTCGAGCGACAGCAAACGGTCAGGGTCCAATTCCACATTGATGACCCTGTCAGCCCCGCCGATCCGGGTAATCCCCCCGACACCTTTAAGCCCAAGCAGCGAACGTGCAACCACATCATCGGCAAAGGTCGACAGGGCCTCGATCGACAGTGTCGGGTCGGTCACCGTATAAATCTGGATCGGTTTTCCCGCCAGCTCCACCCGCTTGATTATCGGCTCTGATATGGTTTTCGGCAGCTTGGCGCGAATACCCGAGACCGCGTCTTTGACATCACTGAGCGCGCGATCTGTCGGCGTCTCCATGGTGAAATTGATGATAATACTCGCCATCGAGTCCGTGGCCGTGGCGATGATGTGGTCAACGCCGGTGATATTTGCAATCGCGTCCTCGACCGGCTTGATGATCTGGCTTGAAAGCTCGGCCGGGGCCGCGCCCGGTTGCGCGATCTTGATGGAGACGATTGGCACGTCGACATTTGGCATTTCGGTAACAGGCAGGCGCGAAAATCCGTAAAAGCCGGCAACAAGCATCACCAGAAAGAACGCCAGCGTCGGGACCGGCTTGTAAATCGACCATGTGGCAAAATTCATGGCTTGGCCCCGGCGGCGGCCTTGATACTGGCCTTGGTGTTGGCCTTGGTGTTGGCCTCAACATTGGCCTCAACCGGGGCGATTTTGTCGCCCTCGCGGAAAAAGGCACCGGCCAATAACACCACGGTTTCCCCCGTTGCCAGCCCGCTGCGAACCTCGCGCAAGCTGTTCCATATCAAGCCGGTTTCAAGGCGGCGTTTATGGATGATGCCGTTGCTATCGACCACTTGGGTAAAATCGCCGGTGCCGCTGGACAGCACGGCACTGGCAGGAATGGCCACCGCCTGAAAATTCTCGGTCGCAACCCAGCCACTGGCGAAAACACCAACCCTCAGCGCGGGATTGGGCGGCAGGCTGATGCGAACCTCTCCCAAGCGCGTGCGCGCATCGACGCGTGGGGAAATAAGCCGGACAACGCCGGTCACTTCGCCCACGCCAGCCACGCGCAAGGTCACGCTGTCGCCGACTTTAATGCGCACGATATCGGTCTCGATCACGTCGGTGCTGACCTCGATCAGATTGTCGCGAATAATGCGAAACATTGGAACCGGACCGGCGTTGGCCACGGCCCCGACTGTTGCTGAGCGCGCCGACACGACCCCGGCGGCGGGGGCAATTATCCGGGTGTAGGAGAGGTTAAGCTCGGCCAGCGTTAGCCTGATCTCTGCCTGTTCGACTTGCACTTTAGCCACGGCCAGCCCTTGTTGTGCTGAGTCCATCGAGGCTCGGGCGGTTTTAAACGCGGTCTCGCTTTGATCAAATCTCGCCTGTGTCACAGAGCCTGATCGCAGCAGGGTTTTGTCGCGGTCGTAATTGGTCTGCGCCGAGGCCATGCTGATTGAGCCGAGCCTCACTTGCGCGCGCGCTTGCAACACAAAAGCGCCGGTGCGATCCTTTTCCGCACGGGCTTGGGCCACCTGAATTTCAAGCGTTTTGCTGTTTAACTCCGCCAGAAGCTCGCCCGCTGTTATGTGATCGCCAATGTCGACGTATATGGCGGTAATCTGCTGGCCACCCACCTGCGGATTGACCATCACCTCGTCGCGCGCCACCAACGTGCCGGTGATCGCGACCTGACCGATAAACACCGCCCGCTTGGCTTTGGTGACCGTTACTTTCGGGATTTCCTGCGCCACAAGCGACGGCGCGGTTAGCGTCACGCCAACAGCCAGCACGAGGCGCCACGCCAACCGGACGGGGAAGATGGCGGGGAAGA
>CAYPUW010000076.1:5272-8999 GCA_964413925.1 uncultured Rhodobacter sp.
CGGGGAAGATGGCGGGGAAGAGTTCGGAAAATAGTCTCAAATTCAGTATCCTCACTGGATATTCAAGCCGGTGCCTGCCGTGAGGATCGCTCGATGGAATCGGTTAATCCTGGTCGCTTGCCGGACATTATTATGCGTGATAGGCAAAGACTGCACGAAATGCAAGTTTGTTTTTCAATCAACCTCCGCGCGCCAAAATCATGCAGACCGGCAGACATTCAGGCCAACAGACGAGACGACCCCCACATGCAAGACAATGTAGGCGACAGTCAATCGACAAAACCCGATCTGCACGAGCGGCGGCGGTTGCGCATAATGGAGACCGCCTGAAAGGCCGCTACAGCGCTGAAGACCAAGCACGGTCTGGATCAGGCCGCAGCGGTATTTATCTCCGTCAAGAACTCAGCGCTGTTTGCCTTATCCTGATTTGACGACAAACTCGCGACCCTACCTACAATCCCCGTACCAAAGTCTATCGGTATGATTTCAAGCCGTTTTCCCAACCTGCGGTTGTTATGAAACTGACGTCAATCCGTCATAAAAGGTAAATACTTGTGTGCCAAAAGATCGCCAGACAAGCGGGTGGAATAAAGCAATGATGGGTGGGATTGTTCTTAAGTCGACGTCCAAGATGTTTGGCAGCACGCAGGCGGTCCATGACATATCTTTGCACATCCCCGACGGCAACCTGACCGTTCTTCTTGGCCCGTCAGGATGCGGAAAATCAACGTTGCTGCGGCTGATTTCGGGGCTTGAGACACCGACAGCGGGCACCATCTCTATCAATGGTCAGCGCGTTGATCAGCAACCGGCGGGCCAGCGTGACCTGTCGATGGTTTTTCAATCCTATGCCCTGTTTCCCCATCTCAGCGTCGCCGATAATATTTTATTCGGGTTACAGGTTCGAAAAACGGCAAAGGCCGAGCAGGCAAGACGCCTCAGCCGGGTTGTCTCGATGATGGGGCTGGAAAATCTGCTGGAGCGCAAGCCCTCGCAACTTTCAGGTGGTCAACAACAGCGTGTGGCCGTGGCCCGCGCCGTTATCAGCGAGCGTAAAATTTGCCTGATGGACGAGCCGCTGTCAAACCTCGACGCCAAGCTGCGCGCCGAAATGCGTCAGGATATTCGCCGCCTTCAGCAGACCCTTGGCCTGACCATGGTTTACGTCACCCATGATCAGATCGAGGCGGTGACCATGGCCGATCAGATCGTGCTGCTCAAGGACGGGCAGCTCGATCAGGTCGGCGCACCTGACGCCATTTACGAGCGTCCGGCAACCGCGTTTGCGGCGAAATTTATCGGAACGCCGCCGATGAACCTTGTGGCGTCGGCGACGATGAACGCCCATAGCGGGTTGAATTTCCCCCAAGGAAACATCGTTGGTATTCGGCCCGAGGATTTAATACTCGATGCCGATGGACCCATTTTGGGGCGTGTTGTCACGGTCGAATATCTTGGCGCGGATCGTCTTGTCACCTGCAAAATCGGCACCGAGAGCCTGATCGTGCGTATCCCCGCCCGCGACCGCTTGCCCGACCAAGGGCAGGTGCGTCTCTCCTATCTACCCGGCAGCATTCATCTGTTTGATAAACAGAGCGGCCGACGCCTATCCCCGTAACCAACCACCCAAACTTAACCAAATATCGGAGGCTTAAATGTCATTTTGTTCTATTCCCAATCTCGGGCGCGCGGCCATAGTCATGGGGGCGCTTGCGGCCTCCCCGGCCAGCGCCGTGGACCTTGAATTTTACTTTCCCGTAGCGGTTGGCGGCTCTGCTGCCGACACGATAAAATCGCTGACAGCCGACTATATGTCCACGCATAAAGACGTGAATATCAAGGCGATTTATGCTGGATCATACGGGGATGCGTCGGCCAAGGCGATCACCGCAGCCCGAGGTGGTAACGCGCCGCAATTGTCGGTTTTGCTGTCAACCGACATGTACACGTTGATCGATAACGACCTGATTGTTCCGTTTGACAACTATGTCTCCAAGCCCGAGATGCAGAAATGGATCGGCGGGTTTTATCCGTCATTCATGCTCAACAGTCAGGCCGACGGCAAAACATGGGCGATCCCGTTTCAGCGCTCGACCCCGGTGATGTATTGGAACAAAAAGGCGTTCGCAGCGGCGGGTCTTAATCCCGATCATGCCCCGGCGAACTGGGACGAGCTGGTATCAATCAGCAAAGCCCTGACCAAGAAAGATGCCAACGGCAACGTGAGCCAATGGGGTCTGCGTATACCTTCGGCCGGCTTTCCCTATTGGCTGTTTCAAGGGCTTGCCATTCCGAACGGTGCAACTCTTGCCAGCGCTGACGGGAAAAAGACCTTTTTTGACGATCCCAAAGTTATTCAAGCTGTGCAATTTCAATATGATCTGGCGCATAAATACGGCGTAATGGCGCCGGGTTCTATCGACTGGGGCGCAACTCCCAAAGCGTTTTTTGAAGGCAAGACCGCGATCATGTGGACTTCGACCGGCAATCTGACAAACGTAGTCAAGAACGCTCCGTTTGATTTTGGTGTGGCGATGTTGCCAGCCAAGAAAACGCGCGGTGCCCCGACGGGTGGCGGCAACTTCTATCTGTTCAAGGACTCAAGCGATGCGCAAAAAGTCGCTGCCGTCAAATTCGTTCAGTGGATCACCGCCCCGGCACAGGCCGCTAAATGGTCAATTGCGACGGGATATGTGGCGCCGCGCCCGGATGCGTGGACCACACCTGCCTTGCGGGCATATGTCAAAAAAGTTCCAGCGGCGTTGGTTGCCCGCGATCAGTTGAAATTCGCCAAGGCCGAGCTTTCGACCTATCAAAACAGCAAGGTGACCAAGATTTTTAACGACGCGCTTGCTTCTGTTCTTTCGGGGCAGGTGGATGCGACAACCGCGATGAAGGCGGCGCAAGCAAAAGCTGACGCCGTTCTAAAACCCTATCGCTAATCGCCTGAAACCTGACGGGGGCGCACTTGTGCCGCCCCCGTCAATTCCCGGAGCTACCCCATGCGCCGCACCACGATATATGCTTGGTTGATGCTGCTACCGGCAATGATTTTGCTGATGGCTTTCACCCATTACCCGGCGATTAAAACCATCATAACATCGCTTTATTCAACGGCGCGCGGCCACAGGGCCTCGCAGTTCGTGGGCCTTGCCAATTACCAGCGGCTGTTGTCGGACGATGTTTTCAAACAGGTTTTGTTCAACAACATGATTTACGGCGCGATCACCGTTCCGGTGTCTATCGCCATTGCCATCTCGATGGCGCTGTTGGTGAATTACAAGCTGCGCGGGCGCGGTTTCGTGCGCATGGCCTATTTCACCCCGACGGTTCTGCCCCTGATCGCGGTGGCCAATATCTGGCTGTTTTTCTACACACCCGGCTTTGGCCTGATCGACCAGATACGTGCAATGTTTGGTCTGGCCCAGCAAAACTGGATCGGGCAACCCGGCACTGTGCTTTACACCATGATGGTTGTGACGGTCTGGAAAGAGTCGGGGTTTTTCATGATCTTCTATCTGGCGGCGCTGCAATCCATCTCTCCCAGCCTTTATGAGGCGGCGGCGATCGAGGATGCCTCGCGCTGGACGGTATTTCGCCGGATCACATTCCCCCTTTTGATGCCGACCACGTTGTTTGTTTCGGTCAATGCGGTGATCAATTCATTCCGGTTGATCGACCATATTTTCGTGATGACCGGAGGCGGGCCGAACAATGCCTCGTCGTT
>CAYPUW010000077.1:0-8868 GCA_964413925.1 uncultured Rhodobacter sp.
CAGTTGAAAGATATCGGGGTGCCGGAGGGCTTGGTCGCTGATTTTTGGGAGGCAATTCGCGAAAATATCAATATCCGAAACGAGGTTTCTGACTGGTGGAAAATTTGCCGCGGCGGGGCTGAGGCGGTGGTTGAGGATGAGGATCGCGCGTTTGTTAAATCGGCGATTGCCATGTTGCCGGAGCGCCCGTTTGATCAGAGCACTTGGCCAAGTTGGACCGCCGAAGTGAAGGCAGCCACGGGGCGCAAGGGGCGGGGGTTGTTTATGCCGCTTCGCCGCGCGCTGACCGGGATGGATCACGGGCCTGATATGGCCAAGCTATTGCCGTTGTTGCAGGTGATCAAGGTAGATTAACAAACGTCCATAAAGCGTTGTTAAATATTGATAATACCAGTTTTGCGCTTCACACCAAGCGCGTCAAGATGGGTGTCTATGAACCGGCGGGTGGCGGCATCAATCGGGGTGGCTCGTGGATAGATTGGCGCGCTGCGATCATCAAGAATGGGCGCGTCCCAGCCGGTGGTCGAGGCGAAAAAATCTGCCGCGCCTTGCTCGCCAAACAGATCGAAATAGCCGGCAATGACGGTATCAAGATAGCTCTGCAAAATCGGATGGCGCTGCGAGGGCGGGGCGTCGTTTTGCGGCTTGGTTTTATATAACTGAACGTTAATTTCGTACGTTTCGTAACATTCATGCCCGGTTTTGTACGTTTTGTACGTTTTGCGAGTTTCAAGCGCGCCGGGCACAAGTTTGACCCGATCATAGGCATGTTCGCGCTGATCAAGTGCGTCCCAATCGTCATTTGGAACCGAGGCGATTATGCCCTCGATCACGCAGTTTGCTGCGGGTTCGACCGTCAGATAGGCGACCTCGCGCAAGCTGGTGTGACGCCATGATCGCCGCCACCCCGAAAGACGGGCCGCTTGGGTGTCGCCATAGGAATGGGTCGCGCGATTGACCAGCGAGCCATAGCCGAAAAAATAGGGTTTTGTCATCGGTGATCCGGTGTTTTTGTCGGGTATAATTCCGGTATAGGGAAAAGACGCGATGCTCCACAAGTCGGTTGCTTTGAAAATTTCGGTATACTAATGTCCACCGCATCAGAATCGGGAGAATTCAGAGGGGTGCGCCCCTTTGATGCCGAAGGAGCAACCGCCCCGGAAACTCTCAGGCAACCGGACCGAACCTGATCAACACAACTCTGGAGAGTGGTGCGCGACGCACCCGCCGAAGGGATAGCGATCTCAGGCCAAAGAACAGAGGGGGCATCGCGGTGCGGTCGGTTGGCTGCGCCATTTCGACGATGCCGGAGTTCACGCGAGACCCTCCCGGCCCAGACCTGAAGGTGACGCTATGCCCGAAGCCAATTCCGATTTGAAACGCACGGCTCTGTTTGATTTACATGTGGCGCTCGGGGCCAAGATGGTGCCTTTCGCCGGTTACGAGATGCCGGTGCAATATCCGATGGGGGTGCTTAAAGAGCATCTGGCTTGTCGCGCGGGTGCGGGCCTGTTTGATGTCAGCCATATGGGGCAGGTGATTTTGCGGCCCAAATCTGGCGATCTGGCCGATGCGGCGCTGGCACTTGAGAGCCTGGTTCCGGTTAATGTTTTGGGCCTTGGCGAAAATCGGCAGCGTTACGGATTTTTTACCAATGAGGCTGGTGGAATTCGTGATGATTTGATGATTGCCAATCGGGGTGATCATTTGTTTTTGGTGGTCAATGCTGCCTGTAAGGACGATGACTTTGCCCATATGCAGGCCCATCTTGGCGCGACTTGCACGCTGGAGATGATTGAGGGTCGTGCGCTGGTGGCGTTGCAGGGACCAAAGGCCGAGATGGCGCTGGCGCGGCTGGCGCCCCAAGTGGCGGCGATGAAGTTTATGGATGTGGCGGTGCTTGATGCAGGCGGGGTCGAGATTTGGGTCTCACGCTCTGGCTATACCGGCGAGGATGGGTACGAGATCTCAATACCCAATGGGGATGCGACCGCGTTTGTTAACGCGTTGCTGGCGATGGACGAGGTAGCCCCGATTGGGCTTGGCGCGCGCGATTCATTGCGCCTTGAGGGCGGGCTTTGCCTTTATGGGCATGACATCGACGAGACCACCTCGCCCAATGAGGCGTCTCTGACTTGGGCTATTCAAAAGGTGCGCCGCGAAGGTGGCGAGCGGGCCGGTGGATTTCCGGGGGCGGCGCGAATATTGGCTGAATTTGCCAATGGACCTGCGCGCAAACGGATCGGTTTGATCCCGAGCACGCGCGCGCCGATGCGCGATCACACCCGGCTTTTTGCCACTGAAACTGACGCGGAGCCAATCGGCGAGGTCACGTCCGGTGGCTTTGGCCCGACTATAAACGGGCCGATGTCGATGGGCTATGTCATGACCGAACACAGCAAGCTTGGCACGGTGATTTATGCCGATCTGCGCGGAAAACGTGTGCCGGCGACCGTGAGTTCGATGCCGTTCACACCGGCCAATTTCAAACGTTAACAACCAATAAAACCAATCAGGAGAGTGAGATATGAAATTTACCGAAGAGCATGAATGGTTGCAGGCCGAGGGCGATCTGGTCGCCGTGGGCATCACCGAACACGCAGCAACCGCGCTGGGCGATCTGGTGTTTTTGGAGCTGCCCGAAGCTGGCATCAAAGTGTCCAAGGATGATGAGGTGGTGGTGATCGAAAGCGTCAAGGCGGCCTCTGACATTCTGGCACCACTTGATGGCGAGATCGTTGAGGTTAACGAGGCACTGGTGGATAATCCCACGCTGGTTAACGAGGACCCGACCGGGGCGGCTTGGTTTTTCAAAATGAAGCTCGATAACCCCGCCGATATGGATGATCTGCTTGACGAGGCGGCCTATAAGGCGCTGCTGGATTAGGCAGATGCCCGCCTGATCGGGCGGGAAATCAACCACACTTATATGGCTTTGCCGATCCGGCGGGGCCGACACATGATGGAGCGCGCCATGAGTTTTGAGCCTAATGACTATCTGCCCTATGATTTCGCCAATCGCCGTCATATCGGCCCGTCGCCTGTTGAAATGGCGGCGATGCTCAAGACGCTTGGGGTTGCCAGTCTCGATGAGTTGATCGAGCAAACCGTGCCTGAAAGCATCCGCCAGCGCGCGCCGCTGGATTGGGGGCGCGCCAAGTCAGAGCGTGATATGTTGCTGCATATGCGCGGTGTGGCCAATAAAAATGCCCATATGACCAGCCTGATCGGGCAGGGGTATTACGGCACGATTACCCCGCCTGCGATCCAGCGTAATATTCTGGAAAACCCTGCGTGGTATACCGCCTACACCCCTTATCAGCCGGAAATCAGCCAAGGGCGGCTGGAGGCGTTGTTGAATTTCCAGACTATGATCAGCGATCTGACCGGGCTTGAGATCGCCAATGCCTCGCTGCTCGATGAGGCCACGGCTTGTGCCGAGGCGATGGCGATGGCCAAGCGGATTGCCAAATCCAAATCGGCGGTATTTTTCGTTGACGGCCAGTGTCATCCGCAAAATATCGAGGTGATGAGAACCCGCGCTGCACCTGCGGGAATTGAGCTGATTATCGGCGATCCTGTGACCGATCTTAACCCCGCCGAGGTGTTTGGCGCGTTGTTCCAATATCCCGGAACCCACGGGTTTTTGATGGATTTCAGCAAGCAGATCGCCGCCCTTCATGCACAAAAAGCGGTGGCCGTCATGGCTGCCGATCCGCTGGCGCTAACGCTGCTTAAGGAGCCGGGTGCGATGGGGGCCGATATTGCGGTTGGCTCGACCCAACGGTTCGGAGTGCCGGAGGGGTTTGGTGGTCCGCATGCGGCCTATATGGCGACTAAGGATGCACATAAACGCTCGATGCCGGGGCGCATTGTTGGGGTGTCGATCGACAGTCACGGCAACCGCGCTTACCGGCTGGCGCTGCAAACCCGCGAGCAACATATCCGACGCGAAAAAGCCACCTCCAACGTGTGTACCGCGCAGGCTTTGCTGGCGGTGATGGCCTCGTTTTACGGGGTGATGCACGGGCCGGAGGGCCTCAAGGCCATCGCCCAGCGTATCCACCGCAAAACCGTGCGACTGGCGCGGGGGCTGGAGAGCGCTGGCCTTAAAATCGAGCAGAGGCATTTCTTTGATACGATCACCGTTGATGTGGGGGCGATGCAGAACGTCATTATGAAGGCGGCGGTGGCGCAAGGGGTTAATTTGCGCCGCGTTGGCGAAACACGCATCGGTATCTCGCTCGATGAGCGCAGCCGTAGCGCGACCATTGAAGCGGTCTGGAGCGCGTTTGGGATTGAGCGCGATGACGATGATCTGACGCCGGAATATCGCATTCCTGACAAGTTGCTTCGATCCTCGGATTATCTGACCCATCCGGTGTTTCACATGAACCGCGCCGAGGGCGAGATGACGCGCTATATGCGCCGTTTGGCGGATCGGGATCTGGCGCTGGATCGGGCGATGATCCCGCTTGGCTCTTGCACCATGAAGCTGAATGCTGCCGCCGAAATGATCCCGCTCACATGGCCGGAGCTGTCACAGCTTCATCCGTTTGTGCCGCAAGATCAATCGCTTGGCTATCAAGAACTGGTTGCGGATTTTAGCGACAAGCTGTGCCAGATCACGGGGTATGACGAGATTTCCATGCAGCCCAATTCGGGCGCGCAGGGGGAGTTTGCCGGGCTGATGGCGATTGCGGGCTATCACCGTTCGCGTGGGGATGATGGGCGCAATATCTGTCTTATTCCGACCTCGGCCCATGGCACCAATCCGGCCTCTGCACAGATGGCGGGGTATAAGGTGGTGGCGGTCAAGACGCTGGAGAACGGCGATATTGATGTCGAGGATTTCCGCGCCAAGGCCGAAAAATACCACGACAGCCTTGGCGCTTGCATGATCACCTACCCCTCCACGCATGGGGTATTTGAGGAAAGTGTTAAGGAGATTTGCGATATTTGCCACGAATATGGTGGGCAGGTTTATCTTGACGGGGCCAATATGAACGCGATGGTTGGCTTGGCCAAACCGGGCGAGATTGGCTCTGATGTCAGCCATTTGAACTTGCACAAGACATTTGCCATTCCTCATGGCGGCGGCGGGCCGGGCATGGGACCAATTGGCGTCAAAGCGCATCTGGCACCGTTTTTGCCGGGCGATCCGAGGGGCGACGGGGAGGGGGCGGTTTCGGCGGCGCCGTTTGGCTCGGCCAGTGTTTTGGCGATCTCTTGGGCTTATTGTTTGTTGATGGGCGGGGCGGGGCTGACCCAAGCTACCCGTGTTGCCATCTTAAACGCCAATTATATCGCCAAGCGGTTGGAGGGGGCTTATCCGATCCTGTTTAAGGGTCCGCAGGGGCGAGTGGCGCATGAATGTATCGTCGATACCCGCCCCTTGAAGGACGATGCCGGGGTCAGTGTCGATGATATCGCCAAGCGGTTGATTGATTGCGGGTTTCACGCCCCGACCATGAGCTTTCCGGTGGTTGGCACCTTGATGGTGGAGCCGACCGAGAGCGAAACCAAGGCCGAGCTTGACCGGTTTTGCGACGCCATGCTGGCGATCCATGCCGAGAGCAAGGATATCGAGGAGGGGCGGATTGATGCCGAGAATAACCCCTTGAAAAACGCACCGCACACGGTCGAGGATCTGGTGGGCGATTGGGATCATCCTTACACGCGCGAGCAGGCCTGTTTTCCGCCGGGAGCGTTTCGAGTGGACAAATATTGGTCGCCGGTCAATCGGGTGGATAACGCGTGGGGGGATCGCAATCTGACGTGCATCTGCCCGCCGATGGAAGCTTATGCGGATGATGGTGACTAAAGCCGTGATTAAGGCAGCAGGTGCGGAAAAACATTAGGTCCGCGTCCAACCTTTGGGGAGCGCGAAGTGCCCTGCGTTGCGCTGAAAGCGTACCTTTGGTGCGACGGGGTCAGGCGCGGACCGGACCGCTTGGCGACCCGCTCGGATGTTGGGTTAAGAGTGCGAAACCTAGCCCGTGCTCCACGCGCGGGGTTGCTTCATTCCGGCCATTTTGCAGGCCTGTTTGACATAGCCGTAAGGGAAGATGTCAAACAGTTTACGTCGAGCCATAGTTTTATCCAAGCCGTTGGTTCTACCCAAGAATTTGATAGTAAAGCGGCTGTCCGGCGCGATGCCGTGCTCGTCAAGATAGGCGCGCATGAAGGCGATAATTTGCCAGTGGGTCTCTGTCGCCTCGATGCCTTCTTGCAGGGCCACATGCTCGGCAAATTCGCGGCTCCAATCGGCGGGGTCGCGCAAATAACCGGCCTCGTCAATATCGACCACGCTATGGGCGAGCTTGAGATGGGTGACAATATCAGGACGGGTGCGCATACCAAAGCATACCGCCGCGCCGCGCCCGATTGGAAGGCGGCAGAATGTCGCTTATTTGCGCGCGCGAATTCGGGCCTCGCGCAGCACGGTCTCTATGAGAACCGCGACGCAGATTGCCAAGAGCAGCATTCCTCCCCAGACCGGATCAATGCCGACCCCTTTGAGCAAAATCGCCACGATCACTACGCCCGCGAGGGTGGCCATAGTCAGGCGAAAATCGGCCACGAACATTTTGAACAGCAGCTTGAAAACGTCAAATATGATGGTCATGCGGCGTTCCTTTCAGAGATGTTTCGCGCGAGCCGCGCAGCCAGCAGGCCGACCAGCAAAAAGATCGCGGCGAGGCCAAACAGCATCAAATCCTTGCCGGGCCAAACAGCGCCCAAACCCTCGCCGGTCCAAAACACGCCGAACGCCGACAGCATCACGCCAACCCCGAATTTGAGGGTGTTTTCCGGCACCCGCGACAGGGGTTTATGGACCATAAATCCGATCACCAGCACCAAAAGGGCGGCGGCGAGGGCACCTAATGACGCCTCCCATAACAGGCCCTGACCCGCGCCAACGGCGATGACGATGAAGGTCACTTCCAGCCCCTCAAGCAGCACGGCCTTAAAAGCGGCGATGCCGGCGATCCACCGGAGGGCGGCAGGGTCGCCTTCATGGGCGGAGAGCGCGCCGGTTGATTTGGCGAAGGCTTCTTCTTCGTCATGGAGCGGTATCACGCCTGCCGATCTGAGGGCGGCTTTGCGCAACCAGCCGAGGCCGAATAACAGCAGGAGGACGCCGACGAATACTTGCAAGACATGGATCGGGATGCGGTTAAGCACCGGGCCGAGCGACAGGATAATCAGGCCGAGCACGAGCAATGCCGCCCCCGTGCCGATCAGTGCCGGTCGCCAGCCGCGTGTGGTGCCGACGGCTAAAACGATGGTGAAAGCCTCGACCACCTCGACGAGGGAGGCGATGAATGCGGCCCCGACGGTGGGGGCGATGATGGTCCAGAAATCGGCGCCCATGATGGCGGTCCTCCCTTTGGTTTCGTCTTTGATCCGGTTGCGAAATGTCGCGGACACGACTCGCTGACCCTGTGTTGTGTCGACAATACAACGTTGACTGTTGTGAATACAACAATTATGTTTTGCAAATGGCAGAGACAGGCTCTTTTTCACAGCAGGCCGCGCGAAATTCGCAGGCGATGACGGCGGCAGAGCGTCGGGTGGTGGCTTATATTTCCGCCAATCGCGAAAGCGCGATTATGGCCTCTGCCGTGGTGTTGGCGCGCGCAGCCAAGACCAGTGACGCCACGGTTATTCGCACAGCCAAGCGGCTGGGATTCGGCGGGCTTGAGGGGATGCGCCACGCTTTGGCGATGGATTTGCGCAGCGATTTGACGCTGGCCGAGCGCTTGTCCTCGTCCTTGGCCGAGGTGGACGGCAAACCGGCGTCGATCCTGACCAAAATAGTGGCCATTCAGCGCGCGGCTCTGGACGGCATGGAGGCGGGGATTGCGCCTGCCGAGTTCGAGGCGTTTTTGACGCAGATTTGCGGCGCTGGGCGCAAACTGGTGTTCGGGATCGGGCCTTCGGGGCATCTGGCGGGGTATTTTGCGCAACAACTTGTGCGACTTGGGGCGGATGCGCTGGCGCTGGGTAATACCGGGTTGAAATTCGCCGATGATCTGGTGCAGATGCGCGCGGGTGATGTGGTGATCGCGCTGGCATATGACCGCCCTTATCCCGAGATTACCGCCCTGTTTGATCGCGCGATTGAGCTGGGGATACCACGCTTGTTGATCACCGCGCCGGGACCGTTGGTGCCGGACGAGCGCGCCGACGTTTGCTTGCATGTTCCGCGTGGGCAGAGCGACGGGTTCAGCCTGCATGCGGCGACGCTGGCGCTGATCGAGGTTTTGGTTGTCGGCTATGCGGGACGTAACCGACTGGACGTGTTGCAAGCCCTTGAAAACCTTAATGGTTTTCGCCGTTCACTGGCCGGAGATGCGCTGGATCTTTAGGGTTGAACCTCGCGTAAATCTGGCGGTACTTGACAAGAGACCGGCGAGATACTACACGAAAACCCTACCCGTAAATCGGCCTATATGGCCCCTGATCGGCCTCTGTAAAGAGTTGGTGAAATTGGAAGTTTTCCAATGCTACGCCCTGTTTGGTTTGAGGAGCGGTTTGGTTTGAGAAATTGGTTCAAGAAGCTGTCCTATGAAACGTAAAAATTCGACATTTTATTGGGCTGGGTTGAGAGCAGGCGGTATCAATGTTGGGCGTTGATCTGGTCGCTTTGCTGGCAGCGGGCTTGTTGGCGGCCTCTGCGTTGGCGATCTTGTTGCGACAAATGCAATGGGTCTCCGGGCTGATTTATTTGGCGAGTGCGGGGTTTTGTTTGGCTATCGCTGCCGTCGGGTTTGCTGCGCTGAGTGGCGTGCTTGCGCCCTCAACGCTGGTGCTGCCGCTTGGACTGCCTTGGCTGGGCGCGCATTTTCAGCTCGATCAACT
>CAYPUW010000078.1:0-8650 GCA_964413925.1 uncultured Rhodobacter sp.
GGGCCTATTTTTGTTCACTTCGGCCCTTGGCCGGGTCTGGTGCGGCTATTCCTGTCCGCAAACCGTCTGGACCGATTTGTTTGTCGTGGTCGAGCGCTGGATCGAGGGTGATCGCAATGCCCGCGTGCGCCTTCATAACTCCAAATGGGGGGTTCGCAAAACCCGGTTGCGACTGACAAAATGGACAATCTGGCTGCTGATCAGTGCCGCAACCGGCGGCGCTTGGGTGTTTTATTTCATGGACGCGCCGTTCCTGCTCCACCACCTGTTTGTCGGCAAAGCGCCCTATGTGGCCTATGCTTTCGTGATTTCGTTGACCGGCACCACCTTTATATTTGGCGGATTTCTGCGCGAACAAATCTGCATCTACATGTGCCCGTGGCCGCGCATTCAGGCCGCAATGATGGACGAGGAAACCGTCACCGTTTCCTATCGCGACTGGCGAGGGGAGCCGCGCGGCAAGCATCGCAAATCCGCCGAAGCCGTCAACTTGGGCGACTGCATCGACTGCAATGCCTGCGTCAATGTCTGCCCGATGGGCATCGACATTCGCGACGGCCAGCAGATGGAGTGCATCACCTGCGCCCTTTGCATCGACGCCTGCGATGACGTCATGCAAAAGATCGGCAAACCGCGCGGCCTGATCGACTACATCTCCCTCACCGACGAGATAAGCGAGCGCGCGGGCAACCCGCCGATCAGCGCATGGAACCACGTGATCCGCCTGCGCACCATCATCTATACCGGCATCTGGCTGGCAATCGGCGCCTCGCTAATCATAGCTTTGTTCATGCGCGCCGCCATCGACCTCAACGTCTCCCCCGTGCGCAATCCGATCTTTGTAACCCTGTCTGACGGCTCGATTCGCAACACCTTCAACTTGCGCATCCGCAACAAACAAAGCGAGGCTCGCCCATTTGAAATCTCCATCGTCCCCACTGAGGGGTTTGAGCTAAAACTCCAGGGCAATGACGCGTCAATCGTCAACGTGCCCGCCGACAGCACCGGCGCTCACAAGGTGTTCGTGACCGCCAAGAAAGGCTCGCTTGCGTCAAAATCCGAGCTGACGCATATTCGCATATGGGTCAAAGATACGGTTAATGGCGACCGGGTTTACCGCGACACCGTCTTTAACGGCAACGAGAGTGGGAATTAGACATGGCTGTAAAACCGCTGACAGGCCGCAAGTTTTTTATCATCATACTGACGTTTTTCGGGGTGATGATAGCCGCCAATCTGACGTTGATTATTTCCGCGATCCGCACCTTTCCGGGGTTGGAAATCAAGAACACCTATGACGCCTCCCAGACGTTTGACAAAGAGCGCCGCGCCCAAGCACGCCTCGGCTGGAAGCTTGAAACCGGCTTTGACGGAACCCGTGTCAGCCTGAAAATTCGCGACCGTCAGGGCCGCTCTCCCGCCTTGCAATCCTTGATCGCAACAGTTGGGCGCGCCACATTTGACAGCGCCGATGTGGTGCTTGAGTTCACCCAACTCCAAAGCCCCTATTCCGCGCCCATATCCCTGCTCAAAGGCAAATGGGAGCTGCGCATCAAAGCCATCGCCGCCGACGGAACCCCGTTTCGCCAGCGGCTGCCCATTTGGGTGAACTAGCAAAATGGCCGCGCAGACCACCCCTCGACCTGCGGCCTGCCCTGCCTGTATCATCCCTGTGCCCGAGCAAAACGCCCCCGCTGCCAAGCCGCCCCACAAGGCCGAAGACTTGTTGCTCAGCCTGCCGACCATCCACTGCGCGGGATGCATCTCAACGGTCGAGCACGGCTTAACCGCCGTTCCCGGCGTGCGCTCGGCGCGGGTCAACCTGTCGCTCAAGCGCGTGTCCGTTGACGCCGAACCATCGCTCACGCCAGCCCAACTCGTTGATACTCTCGCTGCCCTTGGCTATGAGGCGCACGAGCTTGACCCCTCGTTATTGTCAAGCGCAAAGGATGATTTGATCGGTCGTAACCTGTTGATGCGACTGGCCGTAGCAGCGTTTGCGATGATGAATGTGCTGTTGCTGTCCATCGCCGTCTGGGCCGGAGCAGAGGGGGTGACGCGCGACTTCATGCACTGGATTTCGGCCCTGATCGCCCTTCCGGCCATCGCGTTTTCCGCCCAGCCGTTTTTTCGCAATGGCTGGCAAGCCCTGAAAAAGCATCATCTCAACATGGACGTGCCGATCTCGCTGGCACTGATCCTTGCCGCTGGAATGTCGCTTTTCGAGACCATGAACAGCGGCGAAAACGCCTATTTCGATGCGGCCCTTTCGCTGACATTTTTCCTGCTGGCCGGGCGTTACCTTGATCACCGCACCCGCGCCTCAGCCCGCTCTGCCGCCCAAGAACTCGCCGCTCTGGAGGTGCCACGCGCGCTGCTAAAAACCAGCACTGGCGAAGAAAATGTACCCATTCAAGACATCCGCACCGGCGACACCATCATCATCAAACCCGGCACACGCATTCCCGTTGACGGCGAGATCATCACCGGCGAAACCGAGCTTGACCGTGCGTTTTTGACCGGCGAAAGCCTGCCCGTTTACGCCGGCCCCGCCACAGAACTTCATGCCGGAGAGATCAACCTGACCGGCCTCATCACCCTGCGCGTCACCGCCATCGCGCGCCACTCCACCTTGCAGAAAATCACCGATCTGGTCGCACTGGCGGAAACCTCGCGCGACAAATACACCTCCCTTGCCGACCGCGCCGCCGCGATCTACGCCCCCGGCGTGCATCTGTTGGCCCTCGCCGCATTCATCGGCTGGCTCACATTGTCCGGCGATCTGCGCCTGTCGCTGAACATCGCCATCGCGGTTTTGATCATCACCTGCCCCTGCGCGCTTGGATTGGCGGTGCCAGCGGTCAACACCGCAGCCAGCGGTCGCTTGTTTCGCAAAGGTGTGCTGCTCAAAAGCGGCACCGCACTAGAGCGTCTGGCCGAGGTCGACACCGTAGTTTTCGATAAAACCGGCACCCTGACCTTGGGCATCCCCATGCTAATCGCGCCGCAAGACATCCCCCAAAACGCGCTAGAGATCGCCGCCGCGCTGGCAAAAGGTAGCGCCCATCCCTTGTCAAAATCCATCCTGCGCGCCGCCAGTTCTGCAGGCATAGAGGCGAACTTGACCCTCACCAACCTCAAAGAAACGCCGGGGTTCGGGGTTGAGGCAAGGTTGGGCCGCACGCATGTCAAACTTGGCCGCGCGGCTTGGGTTGGTGCCGACGAGGCCAAAACCACCGCCAGTTTTCTTAAAATCGGCACGCAACCTGCGATCAAATTCACCTTCGCCGACGCGCTGCGCCCCGGAGTCATCGACCTGGTCAAAAGCCTCGATGCGCTTGGCATAGAGGTCCACATGCTGACCGGCGACTCGCCCGCCGCCGCCGCCAACGCTGCCGCCCGTCTTGGCATAGACAACGTCGCCGCCTCCCAAACCCCAGAGGACAAAGCCCGCCTTGTGCGCGCTCTGGGCGAAGCGGGCAAAAAAGTTCTCATGCTCGGGGACGGCCTCAACGATACCGCCGCCCTCGCGTCCGCACATGTGTCCATCGCCCCCGCCAGCGCAATCGACGCTGCGCGCGTCGCCTCTGATATCGTGATCCTCAAACAAGATTTCAGCGCAGTATCAGAGTGCCTGAAAACCGCCCGCTCCTCACGCGCGCGCATCAAAGAGAATTTCGCTATGGCCGCAATTTACAACGCCGTCGCCGTGCCAATTGCCCTCCTTGGTTTTGCAACCCCGCTGATCGCGGCGCTGGCCATGTCGGCCTCGTCAATTACCGTTACCATCAATTCATGGAGGGTTCGTTAACAATGGAAGTGCTCGTTTTCCTAATCCCCGCGTCGATTTTTCTAGGCCTGCTCGGCCTCGCCGGTTTTTTCTGGATGTTGCGAAACCGCCAATTTGACGACCCCGACGGCGACGCCCACCGCATTCTAAGCTCTGATTACGACGACAAACCCAAGGAATAACAGAGGCCTACAACTTCGATTTAGCCCAGGCTTCGCGCTTGCGATAAAGGGTCGAAGGCGACACATCCAGCACCCTTGACGCCTTGGAAACCGAGCCACCGTTTTGTGCAATCGTCGCCTCGATCACTATGCGCTCGATCTCTGCCAACGGGCGGCCAATCAGCGTGCCAAAGTCAGGCATCCCGTCAATGCGCGGCGCATATTCACGCGGCGAGTTGGGCAAAGAACCCTCGCTCAGATGCATGATTTCCAGCGGCAACATCGTGGTATCAATGCTTTCGCCATCGTTCAGAACCACCACGTTTCGCAGCACATTCAGCAGTTGGCGCACGTTACCCGGCCATGGGGATTTGCGAAATAATTCAACAACTTCCGGTTCAATACGCGAAAATACCCGCCCCTCTTCCGCCGCAAAAACCCGCAGCATGTGTCGGGCGATTTCAATCACGTCCTCACCGCGATCGCGCAATGGCGGCAGATGGATCGGCACCACATGCAAGCGGTAAAACAAATCCTCGCGAAACCGCCCTTTTTGCACCTCCACATAGGGGTCGCGATTGGTCGCACAAATGATGCGCACATTGACCTTGCGCGCGATCAAAGAGCCAACCGGCTGTATGGTAGAGGTTTGCAAAAACCGCAACAGCTTGGTCTGAAGGTTGAGGTCCATCTCGCAGATCTCGTCGAGAAACAACGTCCCCCCATCCGCCGCGCCAGCCGCACCGACCTTATCGGCAATCGCCCCGGTGAACGAGCCTTTGAGATGGCCAAAAACCTCGCTTTCCAGCAAATCCGACGGGATCGCCCCGCAGTTTAGAGGCACAAACGGCCCCTTGGCTCGCGACGAGGTCTCATGAACCGCCACTGCGCAAATCTCTTTGCCGGTCCCGCTTTCTCCCGATAAAAACACCGTCGCCATCGACCGGCTGATCGAGGTGATCTTGCGATAAATCTCGCGCATTTCGCTTGATGAGCCGATAAAGCCGTGAAATCCACCCTCGGCTTCATCAAACTTATCGTCTCCAGCATCAATAACCCCGGCGTCGGCTTGCGCATTTTCGATCACATTAATCAGGCGCGCCTCGTCAAACGGCTTGACCAAAAACTCAAACGCCCCCACGCGCATCGCCTCGACCGCCTTGTTAATAGAGCCGTTGGCCGTGATCACGATCACCCGCGCGCCCGGCCTTTGCCCCAGCATATCCGCCATCAGTTCTAAACCATCGCGGTCCGGCAGCATCAAATCAAGCAGCACAACATCGGGTTCAAGCTCGCGAAATTTGGCCATCCCCTCACGCGCGGTCGCCGCACAACTCACCTTGAAACCCGCCTTTCGCAGGATGGCCTCATAGACCATTTGCAAGGACGCGGTGTCTTCGATCAGAAGAAGCGGGGAAGTCATCTTTTGGCGTTCACTTCCGATTTGAACCTACGGGCCGGGACCAGCTTTGGCCTGTTCTTCATGTATAAACCCTTGAAGCTCCGCAAGACCAGAGAGACAGGTTTTACACAATGCGTCAATCTCATCGGCCTCATTTCTGTTGGCCGCCACATTCAGACGCTGCGCGATATGTTGCAGCCCACGCGCGCCAATCGCCCCGGCAACCGAGATCAAAATATGGGTCTGCGAGCGGATTTCGGCCAGATTAAGGCCTTGAAGCCCCCGCGCCAGCCCCTCCGCGACCATGTCCGTATCGGCCTGAAGCTTGCCCAAAAGCTCCGCAGTGGAGCGCGGCCCGATCACCTTGATCAGCCCGTCAAACACTTCGCGATCGACCACATTGCCCCGCGACACGGCGGGTGCGACCTTTGTTTCTTGCGCTTCGGGGGCCGGATGGGTCAGCGTTCGCCGCTTGACACCGTGATGAAAATCAAGGATCGCCGTTCCGAAATCATGCAAGTTCATCAATGGCTTAGAGATAATTCCGTCCGCACCGACCGCGTTGATACGTTCCCGGTGCTCACGCATCACATAGGCCGTCAGTGCCACCAGCGGCATTTGAGACAGTGGGGCGGGCTTGGCGCGAATGGCCTTGATCAGCTCAAGTCCGGTCATTCTGGGCATTTCGATATCAAGCAGCGCCAGATCGAAAACCTGCGCCTCCAGCATCTCAAGCGCCTCAACCCCGTCTGAGGCAACGCTACATTGTGCCCCCATCGCCACCAGCATTTGGGTCGCGACCAGTTGGTTGGTTTTGTTGTCTTCGGCCAATAAAATATGCAAGCCCGCCAAGTCTGGTGTCGCCTGATCGCGTGCGCTGTCGATATTTCCATCCCGGCGCAGGTTGCGATCAAACCACCGATCATATGGCACAAGCAGCGTGGCATCCGCGCCGGTGCCATCTGGCCGGTTGCGAATTTTAAGACTGGCTCCCAGCAGATCAGACAGCTCTTTGGCAATAAACAAGCCAAGACCGCTGCCGGGTTTGGTGGTCTTTTCTGGCCGCCCCTCATACTGAAACAACTGCGCCAGCGCCTCATCGGAAAAGCCCGGCCCCTGATCGCATAACTCAAAAACCAGCGCGTTTTCGGCCCCACAACGCACCGTCAAAACCACTTCACCGTGATCGGTATATTTGATCGCATTGCCCACTAGATTGGCGATCACCCGATCAAGCGCGACCCGATCAAGTGTCACAATCGCCGGCAGCCCGCCAGCGGACTCCAGCAAAAACGAAACACCTTTTTCCTGCGCGTGCCCGGTCCAACGGCGGCGAATATCTTCGAGAAAAAACCCGAGTTTGATGTTGGAGGGCGTGGTTACCGGATCGTCTTGCGCCCCCACATCATCGGTCATGGTTTTTTCCAGCAGCCGCGCCAAAGTTTCACCCGAGGCCGCGACCCGTTCAAAATGCGCCCGCGCCTGCGCGTCCAGTTTTTGGTCATCGATCAGATGCAAACCGCCGAGAATATCCGCCAAAGCCGAGCGCAAATCATGCGAAACCAGCGAAAAGCGATCCCGCTTTGTCGGCGATTTCCTCCCCTGATTTATCGGGCTATCTGGAACCTCTGGTGTCACGCGTTGCTCCTTTCGAGCCGTGATTTGGACAAAATACTATCAGCTTAAAGTTGAAAACTGCTCTCTTTGATAGTCCAGTTGTTCGGCTCTGGCAAGCTTTGATCCATCAGCCAGAAGTTGCAAAAACCTCGAACTCCTGATCGCGGCCATATCTATGGGCACATCAACAATGTCGTAAAAATCATCCGGGTTATGCGGTCGGCCCAGCGCAACTAACAAGGCTTGCGGGTGGGTTTTTCCACAGATATCAACGGCTTCAGCTTCTTTACTGCCGCCAGCTTCGATCATGATCACATTGGGATCTTGCAAGCTGCTTTCGGTCAAAAACTGCACATTTTCCTGCGCCAACGCCGCCTTACAAATGGTCTCAAGCGATGCTGAATTGCACATAAGCTGCACCAGCAGACATTGAATGATCAACTCTTTGGATGGCACGCTGACCACAATCGCAACCCGTCCGGGGGCCGGTTTTTCAAGCAAGGTTCGCCCGCCCATTTGCAAAATCAAACTGCGCGCGATGGCCGGGCCAAGTGCCTCGGTGGCAAATGAATCGTCGGTCGCGTCAAGTTTTCCAACGATTAGTTCCGGGGTCCAATCGCCGCCGGTTTGATTATAATTAAAAGAGATCGAGGTTTTCAGTTCGCCATTTTCATGGCTGACATCCAGCACAATATCGCGCGTTCCAGCGGTCTCCAGCAAATAGGTTGACAGATGATTAACCGCTTGGCGCAGGCGCGACATATCACCCATGATCCAATGGGCGCAATTTTCGTCAAGGTTCACCGAAAAGGAAATCCCCCCGCGCGAAGCCAGAGGCACGAACATATCACGCACCGCGTCGACCAGTTCGGCCAAAACGAACGGTCGGTTTTGAACCGTCATCACCCCGTCCTGAATGGCCGAATAGTCCAAAATATCCCCTAGCAAGCTGGTCATTTGTTGGCCCGAACGCTCCGCTTGATCAATCAGGCGGGTTTGCTGATCATTGACGCCGACTTGCCGCACCAGCGCCAGCAGCCCCAATACTCCGTTGAGGGGGGTGCGCAACTCGTGGCTCATCATCGCCAAAAACTGCGATTTCGCCCGCCCCGCCTTGGTTTCGCGGTCCAATAAGGTCTGGTTCAACTCGGCCAGTTTCCGAAAGCTATTGGATTCACGCGCAAAAACCACGATCATCAGCAAGCTTGCGAACACCGCCACGACGCTGATCACCAGCATGGTGGACGAGCTTTTAGAGAGCGCCTCACGGTATCCCGCACGAATATTTTCTTCCCCATGAAGCACCCTTAGGCTCAGCAGATGCAATTTTGCACCAAATGACGAGAACTCGCGGGTCAATCGCAGCGCCGCAGCTTTATCGCCCGGTTTCAGTCCGACGATTTCCGGTTCCTGCCGTTTCATCACCGCAAACAACTTGACCACCACCTGATCTGGCTGGTCATATTTGCGCAATCGCGCGCCAACCGAGCCTTGATCAAACAGCGAAACCCGGCTCCAAAGGATGTCAAATCGCTCATTTACATATTGATTGGTTGCCTCGGTCTCGCCCTCGATCACCCCTTCCAGCGCATGCTCGAACCGGGCTAGTTCAAGTTCGACCTGAACCGCCGACCACAAGATCGTTTCGTGATCGGCCGCACGCAATTCGTTAATGTCTTG
>CAYPUW010000079.1:0-8530 GCA_964413925.1 uncultured Rhodobacter sp.
AAACGAGCGCAAGAGCCGCATCACATCAAACCCCATCATTGCCGGCGGCCTGATTTACACGCTGGATTCCCAATAGCGAGTGATGGCCATCACGCCGATCGGCTCGGCCACATGGGTGCGTGATTTGACCCCAGCCTCTGACAAAACTGACGAAGCATCGGGCGGCGGTTTGGCTTATGCCAAGGGCATGCTCTACGCCACCACCGGCTTTGGCGAAGTGACGGCGATGGAGGCCGACACCGGCGCTGTGCGTTGGGTGCAAAAACTCGACGCGCCAATCTCGGCGGCACCTACGGTTTATAAAGGTCGGGTTTATGTGGTTTCGCGCGACAACCGGGCATGGTCGCTCAAGACCAAAAATGGTCGCATTGACTGGCAACAACAAAGCAGCACGGCGGGAGCGGGCCTCATGGGCGGCGCATCGCCTGCTATTTCCGGCAAGGATGTGATCTTGCCGTTCAGCTCTGGCGAGATGGTCGCGGCCCTGTTGCGCAATGGCCTTCGGGTCTGGAGCGTGGCGGTTTCCGGCGCAAGGCCGGGTTTGGCGCGATCAAACATTGGCGATATTTCCAGCGATCCGGTGGTCACGCGCGGCCGGGTTTATGCGGGCAACCAATCGGGGCGGGTGACGGCGGTTTCTCGCAAAGATGGCTCGCGGCTTTGGACATCGAATGAAGGATCGTACACTCCGGTACTGCCAGTGGGCAACTCGGTATTCTTGGTTTCCGATACCGCCCGACTGGTGCGACTTGATGCGCGCGACGGCAAAGTGATTTGGTCCGTGGCCCTGCCTGAATATAAAAAAGCCAAAACCCGGCTTGATTCATATGTCCATTACGGCCCGATCCTTGCCGGTGGGCGCTTGATTGTGGCCTCGAGCGATGGTGGCTTGCGCAGTTTTGACCCCAAATCAGGCGAGCTTTTGTCAATTGTCGATATTCCCTCAGGCGCGGCCTCACAGCCGGCAATCGTTGACGGTGTGCTTTACGTTCTGTCCCAAAACGGCAAGTTGAACGCCTATCGTTGATGCATCCGCGCAACGGGGGTTTCAAACCTCGCCAATTCGGTGTAGGGCGCGTATCTTGATCCTTTGTTGGGCATTGATATGACCTTTACACTTGCCATCGTGGGCCGCCCGAATGTGGGCAAATCCACCCTGTTTAATCGCCTCGTAGGACGGCGTCTGGCGCTGGTTGACAACCAACCTGGCGTGACCCGCGATCTGCGTGAGGGCGAGGCCAAGCTCGGGGCCATGCGCTTTACCGTCATCGACACGGCGGGGCTGGAAGAGGCCACCGACGAAAGTTTGCAGGGCCGCATGCGCCGCCTGACTGAGCGCGCGGTCGATATGGCCGATGTGTGCCTGTTCATGATTGATGCACGCACTGGCGTCACCCCCGCCGACCGAGTGTTTGCCGAAATTCTGCGCAAGCGCTCCGCACATGTAATTTTGGCGGCCAATAAATGCGAAGGCCGCGCTGCCGAGGCGGGTCTTTACGAGGCCTATGAGCTGGGCCTTGGCGAGCCGGTTCCGCTTTCTGCCGAGCACGGGCTTGGCATGGCTGATTTGATTGAAATGCTACAGCCGATTGCCGCCAAAACCGAGGATCGGGATTTTGAGCCGGAGACAGATGTCGAACTGACGGAAGAGGATTTTGACGCCGACGAGGATGATGACGCTCCACTTATTCCGCCGGGAAAGTTCCTCCAGATCGCTGTAGTCGGGCGACCAAACGCAGGAAAATCCACACTTATCAATAAGATACTTGGCGAAGACCGGCTGCTGACCGGACCCGAGGCCGGGATCACGCGGGACTCGATCTCTGTGCGCACCGACTGGATGGGCACGAGTATGCGGATTTTTGACACCGCTGGTATACGCAAGAAAGCACGGGTTCAGGAAAAGCTCGAAAAACTGTCAGTGGCCGACGGTCTGCGGGCGGTCAAATTCGCCGAAATCGTCGTTGTGTTGCTGGATGTTCAAAGCACGTTTGAGCAGCAGGATTTGCGCCTTGCCGATCTGGCCGAGCGTGAGGGCAGGGCGGTGGTTCTGGCGGTGAATAAATGGGATCTGGAGGGCGACAAACAGGAGCGTTTGCGCGATTTGCGCGAGAAATTCGAGCGCCTTTTGCCCCAGCTTCGCGGCGCACCTATGGTGATGGTCTCGGCCAAAACCGGCAAAGGTCTGGATAGGCTCAATGCGGCAATCCTCAGGGCCTATGCGGTTTGGAACATGCGTATTTCGACGGCCAAACTTAATCGCTGGCTGACCGGAATGCTCGAAAGCCACCCGCCACCCGCGCCGGGCGGCAAGCGTTTGCGCCTGCGTTACATGACCCAAGTCAAAACCCGCCCGCCGAGTTTCGTGGTGATGTGCTCGCATCCCGACGCGGTGCCGACCAGTTATACACGCTATCTGGTTAACGGGTTGCGCGAGGGGTTTGACATGCAGGGCACGCCGATCCGCCTGTTTTTACGCTCGCAATCGGATAAAAATCCGTACAAGGACAAGAAGGATAAGAAGGTTACAAAGCTTAATAAGCACCTTGAGGGGCGCTGGCAGGGCAAAAAGCGATAGCTGTAGTTTGGCTTAATTAAGGGTCAAATCCTGACGCGCCAGCACGGTTTTGCCTTCTTTCATCACATACCATATCTCGTATTGGCCGGGTTTTTTTGGCAGCTTGATCTCGAGCGGCGAGCCGAATTTAGTATAGGCGCTGGTCACATAACGCCCGCCATCTTTTGGCGCTATGGCGATGTAATCGCGGGGATAATCCGGCCCTTTCCAGTTTACGATCAGCGTGCCTCCAGCCGTGCCCGAGGCGTTGCTTTTGATGCTGGCACTCACACTCTCAAGGCGGATATTTACGCTGGCAAGCATCTCGTCGGGCGAGGCGTTCAGCATGTAGCGCAGGATGTAATTCCCCGGCTCGGCAGGCATCTGCACCTTGAGCGGAGAGCCGAACTGGACGTTGGAATAGTAAATAAACTTGGTGTCGCGACTGCCCTGTTTGGCCACAGAGATATAATCGCGATCATATCCCGGCCCTTGCCACGTGACTTCAACCGACTGTCCGACCTTAGCCATTTTAGGGGCGCTCAGGCGTGCGGTAACCTCACCCACCTCGATTGGTTTCTTGAAAATCACCACGTTGCGCTTGGTCATGACATAGCGAAGCTCGTAACTTCCCGGCGCGCCGGGCATGGTGATGGCGGTGGGCGAGCCGGTGCTGGTATAGGTGTATGTCAGCGCCACGGACGCCGGATCGTTTGGCGTGGCGATGGTCAGGCGGTCGGCTTTGCCGTCAGGGCCGCTCCAACTCACCGCGACTTTCTCGCCCGCAAACGCGCGGTCCGGGGCATCAATGGTGGCGGGGGGCAAATCGACCGGCAGCAGTAGCGTCACCGTCGCCGTGGAGTTTGGTGAAACCTCGACCTCGGCACTGGAAAACGCCTCATCTGCGGGACGTAAAACCTCAACCAGATAGGTAGCGGGCGGCAGTTGCAGGTTAAGGCCGCTGGCCTCGGTGAAATCGGCCAACATCTCGCCGGTATCAAGATTGGTCAGCGACCAGACCAGACCGTCGATTAGACGCGGCCCGTCGTCTTTTTCGCGCGCTTCAAACCGGATATGGCTCTCGGTCGGAGGAGGTGGTTTCGCCACTATTTGCAAGGCTTCGCTCAACTCGGCGGCATTGGAGGCAGTGCGGTAAACCCCGCCGGTATTTTCGGCCAGACATTGCAGTTGCGCGCGATCCGACAGGTTGGCCACGTCAAAGCCGATAACATGGGCGGTGAAATCAACGCCAGCGGCTTTCAGTCGGCGGCCCACATCGCAAGGGTTAAGATTGCAGGTTTCGCGCCCGTCGGAAATCAGAATAACAGTGGCTTTTTGTTCGGTGAATTTCAGAGTTTCCGCCGCTTCGATTACTGCCGCCGAAAGCGGCGTTTTGCCCTTGGGTTTGATAGAATTCACCGCTGTTTCAATGGCTTGTCGGGTGTTGAGTGCTGGTAAAACCATGTTTTCAATATCGCCACAATCGCCTTTGCGCCGGTGGCCATAGACAGTCAGTCCAAGCGATTGATCTTTTGGGATGGTTTTGAGCAACTCGCCAACCACCTCTTGAGCGATGGTGATTTTCGCCTTGCCGTCGATCTGTCCCCACATGGAACCGGAGGCATCCAGCACCAATATCGTGCTTCCCGCCGAGGGAGGGGCGGTTTGCGCCAACAGCGGCGGAGCCAGCCCCAACAAAAACAGCGACACTCCCCATATGACAAAACGCAGCCTGTTCATAAGACTTCTCCCGCAAAAAAACCTCAAGCTTCCGAAATAATCTGGAAACTCAAACGCAGCCTGCGCCAGAAACTAAGGCCTGCCAAGATGTATGTGGAGGCGAAGTATCGTCTTTAAGGGGAGTTACGCCTCGACCACCAGATGTTTTTGCGCACCTAGCCCCTCAACTTCAAGCTCCAGAATCTGACCGGGAGTGAGGTAGATAGGGGCTGGTTTTTGCCCCATGCCAACCCCCGGCGGGGTGCCGGTGGCGATAATGTCCCCCGGCTCCAGCGTCATGAACCGCGAGAGGTAAGAGATCAGAAACCGCACACCAAACACCATGGTCGCCGTGGTGCCGTTTTGCATGCGCGCTTGGTCAACATCGGCGGTAAGGCGCAGGTTTTGCGGGTCAGAAATTTCGTCTGCCGTCACCATCCACGGACCAATCGCCCCAAACGTATCATGGCATTTCCCCTTAGTCCACTGGCCGGAATGTTTGATCTGAAAACTCCGCTCGGAGGCGTCGTTCAGCGTGCAATAACCAGCAACATGCTCCATCGCATCAGCCTCGGTCACATATTTTGCGCGCGTGCCGATGACCACGCCAAGTTCGACCTCCCAGTCAAGCTCGGTCGCGCCGCGCGGCCTCTCCAGGTCGTCAAATGCGCCGCAAATAGAGCTGGTGGCCTTGTGAAATATGATTGGTTCCGGCGGCACATCCATTCCCGCCTCCTGAGCATGATCGGAATAGTTCAGCCCGATGGCGATCAGCTTTCCAACCGCGCCGACACAGGCCCCGATCCGCGTATCAGGTGCGATTTCGGGTAATTTTCGCAGATCAAGCTGCACCAATCGGGCCAGCGTGTCCTTATCAAGGCAAGGGCCGGAAATGTCGCCAATATGCGCGCTTAAATCGCGGATGGTGCCGTTTTGATCCAACACGCCCGGATGCTCCTGACCGTTTTTACCAAATCTTAACAGTTTCATGATCCCAGTCCTCGATTTTGTGCGATTTCAAGGTTGATCCTGTCCTTGAACGGGGCGGGTTGCAAGCCGATGCGGAGCCTAGCGCGCAAAATCAGCGCTGGAACATTGGATTTCTGGCGGTAAACTCGCGTCAGACAATGGCAATATCGGGAGCGGCAAAATGGCGCTGGAAGATGCAGGTGAAGACATCGACGGGGCCTTCACCCGCGAGGGTCTGAAAGGACTGTCAGCCGAGGTGACATATGCGGGCGCGCTGAGCTTTTTACGACGGCGCTATAGCAAGGATTTGAGCGGGGTCGATCTGGCGATCACCGGCATTCCATTTGATTGCGCGGTCACCAATCGGCCCGGCGCGCGTCTTGGCCCACGGGCGATCCGTGAGGCCTCTGCTTTGCAGGTTTATGATCGGCCTTACGGTTGGGACGTCAGCCCGATGGAGGATTTCGCGCTGGTGGATTACGGCGATCTGGCGTTTGATTACGGGCGGATTGCCGATTTTCCCGCCACACTTGAGGCGCATATCGCCGGTATCCTTGAAAAAGGTGTCGATGTGCTGTCGCTTGGTGGCGATCATTATGTGAGCTATCCGATCCTGAAGGCCCATGCGGCGAAATATGGCCCCCTGTCGCTGATCCAGTTTGACGCCCATTCCGACACGTGGGTCGACGATGACTTTGAGCGTATTGACCACGGCACCATGTTTTATAAGGCGGTAAAACAAGGGCTTGTGGTGCCCGAGCGCTCGGTTCAGGTGGGGATCAGAACCGTTAACGAGGACACGCTGGGGGTTCATATCATTGACGCGCCCGAGGTTCATGACAGCAGCGCTCAGGCGGTGGCCCAAAAGATTAAATCGATCGTTGGCGAGCATCCGGTCTATCTGACCTTTGACATTGATGCGCTTGATCCGGCCTTTGCACCGGGCACGGGGACGCCGGTTTGGGGCGGTCTCAGCTCGGCCCAAACCGCTGGAATTTTGCGTGCTTTGGCGGGGGTTAATGTGGTCGGCATGGATGTGGTTGAGGTCTCGCCGAGCTATGACACAAGCGGGGCCACAGCCATCGCGGCGGCGCATGTGGCGACTGAGCTTTTGTGTTTATGGGCTTATAACAAGCAATTGCGCGGGCTGTGAAAGCGGGCGGTTATTGGATATTTAGGCCATAAAGACGTGTGTTTCAGGTTTTATGAGCCGCTTGCCACGCGCGCGGATCATTCAGGAATTTCTCAACCTCGGTCAATGTCTCGGCGTCAAAATGCTCACCCGCTTTGGCCTCGGTGAGTACGTCCCACCAAGTGCAAAGATGGTGCAGCTTGATGCCGTGATCGCCGAGCATTTTTTCGGTTTCCGGGAAAATCCCGTAGTAAAAAATCACCGCCGTGTGGCCGCAAGTTGCGCCGGTTTCGCGAATCGCATCGACGAATGACAGTTTAGAGCCGCCATCCGTGGTCAAATCCTCGACCAGCAGCACCCGCTGGCCTTCGGTCATCACGCCCTCGATGCGGGCATTGCGACCGTATCCTTTGGGCTTTTTGCGCACATAGCTCATGGGCAGAGCCAAGCGCTCAGCAACCAGAGCGGCGAACGGAATGCCTGCGGTCTCGCCGCCGGCGATGTTGTCAAACGCCTCAAAGCCGGCGTCGCGCATAATGGTCACGCTGAGAAAATCCATCAGCGTCGATCTGATGCGCGGATAGGAAATCAGCTTGCGGCAGTCGATATATGTGGGCGAGGGTAGGCCCGAGGCCAGAATAAATGGCTCGCGCGCGTTGAAATGCACGGCCTTGATCTCCAGCAACATGCGCGCGCTTAGGCGGGCAATTTCGGATTTTTCGGGGTATGCGGAGGGGATCATGTCAGGTGGTCCTTGTCAGGTGCTAACGTGCCAGCAAAGCGGAAATCCCGGATCAAAAACCGTGATCGGGCCGTCATCGGTTGCAATCGGGGCGAGGGGGGGAAGGGCTGTGCCTTTGGTCAGAGTCAACGTGCCGGGGTTGGGCGCAAGACCGTAAAAGGCCGGGCCGTTGAGCGAAGTGAATGCCTCGAGCTTTGACAAGGCGTTCTCGTCTTCAAATACCTGCGCGAGGCAGGCCATAGTGTTGCTGGCTGAGAAAATTCCCGCACATCCACAAGCGCTCTCTTTCGTCGGATCGAGATGGGGAGCGCTATCGGTGCCAAGGAAAAAGCGCTTGTCGCCTGATGTTGCAGCCTTGCGCAAAGCGGCGCGATGATGGGCGCGTTTGGCAATTGGCAGGCAGTAATAATGCGGCCGGATGCCGCCCTTGAAGATATCGTTGCGATCCAGAATCAAATGATGGGTGGTGATGGTTGCGGCCAGATTGGCGTCGCTGTTTTGCACGAACTCCACACCTTGTTTGGTTGTCACATGCTCAAGTATGATCCTGAGATCGGGAAACTCGTGCCGGAGCGGTGTGAGAACCGTGTCGATGAACCGGGCCTCGCGGTCAAAAATATCAACTTCGGGGTCGGTAACCTCGCCATGAACACATAGCGGCATCCCTATTTCTGACATTACCTCAAGAACTTGCGAGACATTATTAATGTTGGAAACGCCAGAAGTGGAGTTGGTGGTCGCCCCGGCGGGATAGAGCTTTACTGCGTTTACCATTCCCGACGCATAGGCCGCTTTGACGTCCTTGGCGTCGGTGTTTTCGGTCAGATAAAGCGTCATCAAGGGCGTGAAATCAGCGCCGTGTGGCACAGCCGCCAAAATGCGCTGACGATAGGCTTTGGCGTCCTGAAGCGTAACAATCGGCGGCAGCAGATTGGGCATGATCAGCGCGCGGCAAAAATGACGCGCGGTCTCGGGCAGCACCGCACGCAAAATCGCGCTGTCACGCAAATGCACATGCCAGTCATCGGGTCTCTGGATGGTCAGGCTGCTTGTCATCGGGTCTCCGCTTTGTTACCACGCCGCAACGCTCGGGGTTTTAGCCTTGCTCGCGGGGCTTGCACAAGACCGCAATTGCGCGCAGCAATCTTATGGCTCGCACGGTGGCAGGCCAAACCACATCACCAGAGGAAGAAGCATGTTTTCGCGATTTTTTACGCCCGGTAAACGCAAATTTCAGGACCTTAGCGAGCAGGAGATTTTGGCGCTGGCGATTTCCTCCGAGGAGGATGACGCGCGTATTTATCTGGCCTATGCCGAGGGTCTGCGCGCGGATTATCCTGACTCTGCCAAAGTATTTGAGGACATGGCGGATGAGGAGGGAAACCATCGCAAGTGGTTGATAGACCTTCAT
>CAYPUW010000080.1:0-8518 GCA_964413925.1 uncultured Rhodobacter sp.
GCCAGCTCTGCCGTGATTGACAGCCGACTTACGAGCTATAAGGCGGGCAAAAAGCCCTACCCGCTGTGGCAGGCGATGATTGATCTGGATGGGTATTATCGCGCCGGAACCATCCTTAGCGCGATTGAAAGCCTCAACCGGGGTGTGACCGCCAAGTCCAAGATACAGCCCAACCTGTAGGCGCGCGTCTGATGCGGTTGCCATAGCTTAGCCATATTTTTCTGCTGTTCTGACTTTGGTAAGTTTTGCCCTAGTATAAGCGACGGAAGTCCGCTGCGAGCGCGTATAACCTCAAAAGGTTCATCAGGAGCAGGTGCATGAAATTGTCTTTTCAGACCACGGCGGCGATCCGGTTTGGCTATGGTCTGTCGCCGGTTGTGGCTGCTCCGGCTTCGGCGGCGCAGATGTTGGCGCGCCTTGCTGGCCCTGACAAAACCGCTGCCCGTTATCCGATAAAGCCCTTCGCCATAAGGTTGCAACAAGAGCGCGAGATGGGCAAACTGCGCAAAAAACGCCGCAAAGGCGGGGCCGCTGCCGAGGCTGCTTATAAAAAGGCCATCAAGACGGCAAGTGCCGAAAAACTGCGCGAATTGCGCGTGACTATGATCCGGCCAATGATCGCAGAGGACGGCTTTCGCGAGCGTCTGGTTCGGTTCTGGGCCGATCATTTCTCGGTTTCTGCGCGCGGCAAGGGCCTGCGATTTGTGGCCGCCTCTTATATTGAGGACGCCATCCGCCCCAAAATGACCGGCAAGTTTCGCGACCTTTTGCGCGCGGCGACCACCCATCCGGTGATGCTGACTTATCTCGATCAGAGCCAGTCGATTGGCCCCAATTCGGTGATCGGTAAAAAGAAAAACAGAGGGCTGAACGAGAACCTTGCGCGCGAAATTCTCGAACTGCACACGCTGGGCGTCGATGGCGCCTATACCCAAGCCGATGTGCGTCAGTTCGCCGAACTTTTGACCGGGCTTGAGACCAGCTATCGTAACGGTTTCAGGTTTCGCCCGCGCGCCGCCGAGCCGGGGGCAGAGACGGTTTTGGGGCGTGTTTACGGTGGAGGTGCCGCGAGTATAAACGATATTTATCAAGCGCTTGACGATATTGCCATCCATCCTGACACCGCGCGAAATATTGCGCGAAAGCTGGTGGTGCATTTCATAAGTGACACCCCGCCAAAGGCGCTGGTTGACGATCTGACCGACGTTTTTCTTGCCACCGAGGGCGATCTGATGGTGGTTTATAAGGCTCTGCTCAACCATCGCCGCGCTTGGGATAATTTCGGCCAAAAGGCCAAACAACCGTTTGACTATCTGGCCTCGGCCATGCGCGCACTTGCGCTGGAGCCTGCCGTGATCGAGGGGCTGTCCTCTCGCGAAACCCGGCTTTATCTGGCCGGACCGATGGAGGTTATGGGCCAGCCTTATCAACGTCCCGGCGGTCCCAATGGCTGGCCCGAGGCTATGGGCGACTGGATCACGCCGCAGGGACTGGCCGCGCGCATTGAATGGGCGCTGATCGTCACCAACAAGCTGGCAGGGGGCGGTGATCCGGTTAAATTCGCCCGTCAAACCCTGTCGGATGCGGCCAGTGCGCGGCTGCTTGAGGCCGTGGGGAGGGCTGAAACCGCGACCGAGGGGAGGGTGCTTGTGCTCGCTTCGCCCGAATTTAACCGCCGCTAAGGAGCAGATTATGACGAATACGCAAAACCCTTCGCGGCGCAAATTCCTGATCAGAACGGCGGCTCTTGGTTGTTCGGCTGCGGCCAGCCCGTTTATCACGCCGATGACGTTTGCCGCCGCCCCGTGGGATCAGCGGCTGGTGGTGATCATCCTGCGCGGTGCTATGGACGGGCTTGACGTGGTGCGCCCGATCGGGGACGCGAATTACGCCGCCTATCGCCCGACGCTTGCTGGCAATGCCCAAAACGGCACCGATCTTGACGGCTATTTCAGCCTCAGCCCCGATCTCGCTCGCCTTGCCCCGTTATGGCAGCAAGGCGAGCTGGCCTTTGCCCATGCTGTGTCCACGCCTTATCGCGACAAGCGCAGCCATTTTGAGGGCCAGGATTTGCTTGAAGCAGGCACCGGCATGGACGTCCCGTTTGGCGCGATCAAGGGCGGTTGGCTCAATCGGATGCTGGGGCAAGTGCCCGGCGTTAGCGCGCGCACGGCCTTTGCCGTTGGGCGCGGCGATATGATGGTGCTGGACGGTGCTGTGCCGGTTTCAAGCTGGTCACCCGATGCACGGATGGACCTGTCGCCCTCTGGCAAGCGCCTGTTGCAGGACATCTATCATGGCGATCCGATATTTCAGGAGGCGGGCAATATCGCGACCGAGTTGACCGCGCCGCTGGCCGGGCGCGGCGATGTACTTTCGGCGGGGCTTGGCACGTCGGCAGGGCAGATGATGAAGTCGATGCTCGGGGCCGCTAAATCCAGCCGGGCGGGGGCGTTGGCGCGATTTGCCGCCGAGCAGCTTAATGGAGAGACGCGAATTGCCGCGTTTTCAATCGGCGGTTGGGACACCCATCGTGGCCAGAGCCGCGCGCTGAAACGTGCTTTGGCCGAGCTTGAGGATGCGGTGCTGACGCTGCGCGAAACCCTTGGCAGCAACTGGCAAAACACCGCCGTTCTGGCCATGACCGAGTTTGGGCGCACCGCGCGCGAGAACGGTTCGGGCGGCACGGATCACGGCACGGGCGGGCTGATGCTGATGGCGGGCGGCGCTATTCGCGGCGGTAAAATCTATGGCGACTGGCCGGGGCTTGGCGACGCTGATCTTTACCAGAACCGCGATCTTTTCCCCACGACCGATGTGCGCGATTTCGCGGCCCAAGCCATGCGCGGCATGTTCGCCCTCAACCGTGATACGCTTGAAGGCGTGGTGTTTCCGGGACTGGACATGGGGCTTGATCGGGGTATCTTGCTGTAAACGGCATATTCGCGCGTGCCAGAGCGAGGGATTAAAGTGAGTAATCACCATAATGGCGACGAGATCGTTAAAGGCTGGGTTGCCCCGCCTTGGCCCGGCGAAGAGGTGCTTTCGGGGCGCCTTGTGCGCTTGGAGCCGCTTGACCCCGGCCGCCACGCTGCCGATCTTTTCCACGCCAACTCCGCCGATAAAGACGGCGATATTTGGAAATATCTGCCCTATGGCCCGTTCTCGTCGGTGGCGACCTATCACCACTGGATGCGCGAGATGGTGGCGGGCGCAGACCCCTGCTTTTACGCGCTGATTGACCAAAAAACCGGCCATGCGGGCGGGGTGATGAGCCTATTGCGGATCACGCCCCAGTTTGGCTCGATTGAGGTCGGGCATATCAATATCGCCCCCCAAATGCAGCGCACCGCAGGTGTGACCGAGGCGATGTTTTTGCTGATGCGCTGGGTATTTGAGCAGGGTTATCGGCGGTTTGAGTGGAAATGCGACGCTAAAAACATGCGCTCGCGCCGAGCGGCCGAGCGGTTTGGTTTTTCCTATGAAGGCGTGTTTCGCCAGCATTTGATTGTTCGCGGACGCAATCGCGACACCGCGTGGTTCGCCGCCATCGACAAGGACTGGGCCGCGCTGGCCGAGGCTTACGGGGCATGGCTGTCGCCCACCAATTTTGACGGCAGCGGCCAGCAGGTCGAGGCGCTGGCGGATTTGACACGGTTGGTGCGGGTTTCAAATGATCCGGTACTGGTTGACAGGCGACCCTGAAGCCCCGACATAGAGGGCTGACTTAGTCGGAGAACCCCAATGCCAGAGCCGCGCCCAGACGTGCTAGACTTTCTATTAAACCGCCGCTCACGGCCTGCCAAATCCCTCAAAGCGCCAGTGCCGGAAGAGACCGAGCTTCTGGCGATTTTGACGGCAGCCGCGCGCGTGCCGGATCATGGCAAGTTAGAGCCGTGGCGCTTTATTGTGCTGAGCGGGGCGGCGTTGACGCGACTTGCCGATCTTGTCGCCACGCGCGGCGCGGCCCTTGGTTTGGACAGCGACAAAGTCGAAAAGACCCGCCGTCAGTTTTCTGATGCGGGGCTGGTGGTGGCGGTGGTCGCAGCCCCCGTTGCCTCTGAAAAAGTGCCAGAGATTGAGCAAATCCTTTCGGCAGGGGCGGTGTGCCTCGGCCTTGTGAACGCGGCACTCGCCAGCGGCTGGGGGGCCAATTGGCTGACCGGCTGGATGGCCCATGACCGTGGTTTTTTGCAATCCGGCCTAGGACTTGACGCGAGCGAGTTCGTCGCCGGGTTCATTGAAATTGGCACCGAGAGCTTTGTTCCACCCGAGCGCCCGCGCCCTGATATGGACAAAATCACCATGTGGATGTCAGAATGAAGCTGATGCTGCGCGATTTTCGCCGCGCTTTCGTGCAGTTTACCGACCCGACTTTTCGCAAGGTTTTGACCAAATCGGTGCTTTGGACCTTGCTCTTGGTTGGGCCATTTGTGTTGTTGATCGCAGCCATCGTCCAGATGATTGCAGGATTTTTCGCGTGGTTGCTGCCCGCCAAAATCTCGCTGCCTTGGATCGGCTCATTTTCCACCGGCACGGATGCGCTGTCGGGCTACGGCCTGTCGGTTTTCTTGTTCTTGTCGGTGTTTTTGATGATCCCGGTCGCCTCGTTTTTCATCAGCCTGTTTTTAGAGGAAATCGCGGCTGCCGTAGAGGCGAAACACTATCCAGACCTGCCCAAAGCCCGCAAAATATCGGTGGCGGAGATGACATGGGATTCGATCCGGTTTTTCGGCCTGTTTTTGGTGGTGAACCTGCTGGCCCTCACCGTTTATTTGACGTTTTCCTCGGTCGCGCCCTTGGTGTTTTGGGCCTTGAACGGGCTGTTGCTGGGGCGCGAATATTTCCAGATTGTAGCAATGCGTCGTTTAAGCGCCAAAGCGGCCAAAGCCCTTGGAAAGCGTCATTTCTGGACGATCTGGGCATCGGGCACATTGATGGCGGTCGCTCTGAGCCTACCGATCCTGAGCCTAGTTATTCCGATATTTGGCGTCGCGGCTTTTACGCACCAGTTTCAACGGCTTAGATAAGATATTTCCTAATTGATCGGGTCCATCCGGTTAAAGAAATCCAGATCGCGAATGGTCACGATACCCGACATTAAAAACAGCACAAGCCCGGTCCAGACGATGACCGCGACCACGGTGACCAGCAGGAATTTTTTCTTCAGTTGAGGGTTGCTCGGGGCCGAGGCGGGGGTGCCGCGCACCACGTCTCCGGCCTCTTTCTGGCTGGTTAGTCGCAGGGGCAGGATCACGAATAAGCACATGAACCAGACCACAAGAAAAAGTATGATTGCAGAGAGTATATTCATCGGTTCAGACCTGTTCCAGTTCCACCAGCGTGCCGGTGAAATCTTTTGGGTGAAGAAAAAGCACCGGCTTGCCATGAGCGCCGGTTTTCGGGGTGCCATCCCCTAAAATGCGCGCGCCTGAGGCTGATAGCTGGTCTTTTGCGGCAACGATATCGTCAACCTCATAACAGATATGATGCATTCCGCCAGCGGGGTTTTTGGCCAGAAAGCCAGCGATGGGGGAGGCTTCGCCAAGCGGTTCCATCAACTCGATTTTCGTGTTGGGGAGATCAACGAACACCACCGTCACTCCGTGTTCCGGCAGCGCTTGCGCCTTTGAGACCGTGGCCCCGAGCGTGTCGCGATAAAGCCGGGTCGCCTTGGCCAGATCAGGTACGGCGATGGCCACGTGGTTTAATCGACCGATCATAGTACTGCCCCTTTGCTACGGTGTTGTTGCAATGCGATTTGACACGCAGATGTGATAGGCGATCAGGCCGCATGATCGCAATGGCGAAATTCCGACCGCGGCGTTAAGACATTGTTAGCTAAGTCCGGTCTTAATTGTCAAAACCAAACCAGTTTTGATCAGTGAGGGCGATATGGATAGTATTTGCATAAAAGAGCTTCCGTCAATTAGGCAAGGCAAAGCGCCGCTTCCTTTGCTGGGGTTGACGATTTTGCTGGTTGAAGACAGCCGATATTGCTCTGAGACGGTGCGCCTGATCTGCGTGAAAAGCGGTGCGCGTCTTCGTCGGGCCGGTTCTCTGGCGGCGGCTCACCGCCATGTGGCCACCTATCGCCCGTCGTTGGCGCTGATAGATGTCGGCTTGCCGGATGGATCGGGTCTTGACCTGGTGCGCGAGCTTGCCAGCCATCGTGCGCTTGCGCCGGTAATTCTTGTGACCAGTGGTGATGACCCCTCTGTGGCGGCCCCAGAGGCGCTGCAAGCGGGGGCGGATGGGTTTTTGCCCAAGCCTTTGACAAGTATACGCGAATTTCAGAAGTCTATTTTGGAACATTTCCCCGAACGCGCCGATTTTATGTCGACGAGAGTTGTCCCGATGGTGCCCGATGTCGCGCCCGATCTATTGTCGATCGGCGAAGATATAAGGCAAGCACGCACCCTTTTGACGGCAGCGGCACGTGATATGGACCAAGATAAGCTGATATATTGCGCTCAGTTTTTGCACAGCGTTGCCGAGGCCAGCCATGATGAAGGTTTGGCGCAGATGGCACAGCGTGTTGTGGAGCCGCCGATAAGCGGTGACAGGGGTAAAAACCGGATTAACACAGTGATCGCAGGGCTAGGAAATCATGTAGCGACCAAGGTGACCATCTGAGCGTTTCGCTTATGTAAACGGTTAGGCGTCACCTTTGGCGGTTGGTTTTAGGGTTTTTTGGCCGGTTCTTTAGCTGTCTTTGTGGCCGGTTTTTTAGCGGGTTTTTTGGCCACCTTTTTAGCCACCTTTTTAGCCGGTGCCTTTCGTTTCTTTCCCTTCGACGCAGATTTGGCAGCAATGAGTTCGACCGCCAACTCCATCGTAACGTCTTCCGGCTCGACCTCTTTTGGCAAGGTCGCATTGATCTTTTCCCATTTCACATAGGGGCCGTAGCGTCCGGGCATCACATTGACCGCGCCGCCATCCGTTGGATGTTCGCCTAGTTCTTTGATCGGTTTTGCCGCAGCACCCCGCCCGCCGCGCTGGGCTTTGAGCGCCAGCAACTCGACCGCGCGGTTCATGCCGATGATCAAAACCTCGGCGGGATCCTTGATATTGGCGTATATTTTCTTGGCCTTGCCGTCGGCATCGGTGGTGGTGTGCATCACATAAGGGCCGAATCGACCGATGCTGGCCTCAACTGGCCCACCTTCTGGATGGGTGCCGATAAAGCGGGGCAGGGACAAAAGGTCGACCGCTTTTTCAAGCGTTACGTCATCCAGATCCATACCTTTGGGGATCGATGAGCGTTTGGGTTTTGGCTCGTCCTCGGTTGCTACGCCAAGCTGGACATAAGGCCCGAACCGGCCCGAGCGCAGCGAAATATCCACACCGTTTTCGTCTTGCCCCAACAATTTTCCATCTGGTCCGGCGATGTCGCCCGCCTCGGCCTCGCCCGCCATCGGGCGGGTATAGCGGCATTCCGGGTAGTTCGAGCAGCCGATGAACGCCCCGCCAGAGCGCGCGGTGCGCATGGATAGCCGCCCGGTGCCGCAGATTTTGCAAATCCTTGGGTCGCTTCCGTCCTCATTGGCGGGAAACAGATGCGGTTCCAGATATTCATTTATCTTTTCAAGAACCTCCGTGATTCTTAGATCGGCGGTCTCGGCGATTGAGGCCGAAAAATCCCGCCAAAACCGGCTGAGAACGGCCTTGTAATCCTCACGCCCGCCCGAAATATCGTCAAGCTCTTCCTCAAGGCTGGCGGTAAAATTATAGCCCACATATTTGCGGAAATAATTTTCCAGAAACGCGGTCACCAGACGCCCTTTATCCTCGGGGATCAGGCGGTTTTTCTCTTTTCGTACATATTGGCGGTCCTGAATTGTCGTGACGACGGAGGCGTAGGTCGAGGGGCGGCCGATGCCAAGCTCTTCCATGCGCTTGACCAGCGTTGCCTCGGTATAGCGCGGCGGGGGCTGGGTGAAATGTTGCTCTGGCGACACGTTTTGTTGTGCGATAGCCTCGCCACGCGTGATCTGCGGCAGGCGTTTGTCGTCATCGCTCGCGTGGCTGTCGTCGCGTCCCTCCTCGTAAACTTTCAAAAACCCGTCAAACAAAACCACCTGTCCGGTGGCGCGCAAAATCACACCGCCATCGTTTGACGAGATATCGACCGCCGTTCGCTCCAAACGCGCCGCGGCCATCTGGCTGGAGATTGTGCGTTTCCAAACAAGATCATAAAGTTTGCGCTGATCGGGTTCCAGTTTCGCAAGCTTCCCCGCGTCGCAAAACATGTCGGTCGGGCGGATGCATTCATGGGCTTCTTGGGCGTTTTTCACCTTGTTTTTATAAATGCGTGGCTTGTCCGGGACATAGGCGGCTCCATATCTGGAGGCGATTGACTCGCGCGCCGACTGGATCGCCTCGGGGGCCATATCGATGCCGTCGGTCCGCATATAGGTGATGTATCCGGCCTCATAAAGCCGCTGGGCCGTGCTCATGGTTTGGCGCGCGCCAAAGCCGAATTTGCGGCTGGCCTCTTGCTGCAGGGTCGAGGTCA
>CAYPUW010000081.1:0-8424 GCA_964413925.1 uncultured Rhodobacter sp.
AGAGGAGGCGCGCCCGGAAAACGAGCTGCCAAAGTCGCCTTGCACCACGCCGCCAACCCAGTTGAAATAGCGTTTATAGGCAGGTTGATCGAGACCAAGCTCTTTGCGAAACGCCGCGACAGTATCTTCGGTCGCCGATTGCCCCAGCACAGCTTCGCCGAAATCTCCGGGCAAAAGCTGGATCGAACTGAAGATGATCAGCGAGACCAAAAACAGCGTGAAAACGCCCAGCATCAGCCGTTGAATAACAGTCTTGACGATGGGGTGCACGCGCGCCCTCCCGATATTTATGCCCCCGATATCAAAATCGGGCGCGCCAATAATTCAGGGAAAGCAGCCCCGGTTTACCCTCCGAGATTCTGACCTTACCCCCCCGTTTTGCGGTCCGATTCTAGGTCGAGACCGCCATCTTCTTACCTCTAGGCTAACGTCCGAGCGGCTTATGTAAAGGTAAAATTCCCATTATGTTGCGTCTCAAAGACAGAGTGACCCCAATTGTCGCAGCAATATCCTGAACCATAGAAAAGTTTGACAAAATAGTTTCTCACGGAAAAGTTAAGGGAAATTATTCTTGCCAAGAGGCCCTGCTATCGCCCACACTATTGGCACATTCCGGCGCTGCTGCTGGGTAAAAAGATTTCCAAGCCCCAAATCTATGGGCCGAAATTGCAACGAACAGGGAGTTCATTATGCAAACCATCGACCAATTGTCGAGACTTTACGCGTCGGGCAAAGTAAGCCGTCGCACATTCATGCAAGGGGCCACAGCACTTGGCCTGACCATCGCCGCCGCCTCCAGTCTGGCCGTTCGCGCCGAGGCCGCGACACCAAAACAGGGTGGCAAGTTTCGTGTCGGACAGGGCCACGGCTCAACCACGGATTCGCTTGATCCATCCACATTTGAAAACGGCTTTACCACATTTCTGGGCTACGCCATTGCCAACCACCTGACCGAAGTTGGTCCCGATGGCCAGTTGCGCCCCGAGCTTGCCGAAAGTTACGAGGCCTCCGCCGATGCCGCCACCTGGCGCTTCAAGCTGCGCAAGGGAGTGACCTTCCACAATGGCAAGTCGCTGACCACAGAAGATGTGATCGACTCGTTCAACCATCACCGTGGCGAAGCCTCAAAATCAGCAGCAAAAGGCCTGTTGACGGCGGTTACCGATATCAAAGTCGATGGCGATACCATCGTTTTCCAACTGTCAGACGGCAATGCCGACTTCCCGTATATCGTGTCGGACTATCACTTTGCGATCCGTCCTTCCAATGGCGACGGCACCATTGATTGGGCCAGCGGCATCGGCACGGGCGGCTATGTGCTGAACAAATTTGACCCCGGTGTTCGTGGTGAATACACACGCTACAGTGATTACTGGAAGCCAAATGCGGCCTATTTTGACGAGATTTTGCAACTGTCGATCGTCGACGTGACCGCGCGCCAAAACGCACTGATGAACGGCGATGTTGACACAATCGACCGGGTTGATCCCAAGACCGTTCACCTGTTGAAGAAAGTTCCGACGCTGAATATCGTCGAGACGACCGGTACGCTGCACTACACATTCCCCATGCGTCTGGACACGCCGCCATTTGACAACAAGCACCTGCGCACGGCCTTGAAGCTTTCGGTCAAGCGTCAGGAAATGGTGGATAAAATCCTGCTTGGCCATGGGGTTATGGGCAATGACTTCCCGATCTCTACGGCAAACCAGTATCACAATGACGAGTTGCCACAACGCGAATTTGATGCGGATAAGGCCGCGTTCCACTATAAGTTATCCGGCCATTCCGGGCCGATCAAACTATCATCCTCTGACGCGGCATTTGCCGGTGCTGTTGATGCGGCACAGTTGATCAAAGCCTCCGCAGGCGAAGTCGGCATCGACATCGAAGTGGTGCGCGAACCGTCTGATGGCTACTGGTCCAACGTCTGGAACAAAAAGGGCTGGAGTGCGGCTTATTGGGGAGGGCGCCCGACCGAAGACTGGATGTTCTCGGCCGCCTATACCAACGACACCGAGTGGAACGACACGGCGTGGAAGGGCACACCTTCCTCCGAGAGGTTCAACCGGATCGTTATCGCTGCCCGCAAAGAGCTTGATAAGACCAAGCGCCGCGCGATGTATTATGAGGCTCAGGCGCTTATCCGCGACGATGGCGGCGCGATCATTCCGATGTTTGCAAATCTCATCATGGGCGTGTCCAAATCCATCGGCCATTCCGACGTGATGGCTGGCAACTGGGAGCTTGACGGCTCCAAAGCGGCCGAGCGTTGGTGGCGCGAAAGCTGATCTGAACTCAGCAGATGAGTTTAGCGGCGGCGGGGAGACCTGCCGCCGTCTTTTTGCGCCTCGAAGCGATAAGCGGCGAAAGAGCTGTCAGATTTTGGTGAAAACGGTCTCAAACGCGCAAAATATCTCTTGACCGCATTTGCAAAACTTCTCAAACAAACCTCGCGATTGTTTCGCAGTCCGCGTGGTGGTTGAGCGCGGTATTTATACTTGTCCGGGTAGATCATGTCTGCATCACCGACTTATGATATTGCGATAATTGGCGGCGGCGTAAACGGCACGGCAATCGCGCGCGACGCGGCCGGACGCGGTCTGTCGGTCTATCTGTGCGAAGCAGGGGATTTGGCGCAAGGCACCTCGTCGGCCTCGACCAAGCTGTTTCACGGCGGGCTGCGCTATCTGGAATATTACGATTTTTTGCTGGTGCGCCACTCGCTGATAGAGCGCGAGATGCTACTGTCCGCCATGCCCCATATCGCGCGGCCCCTGCGGTTCGTGCTGCCCTATCACAAGGGTTTGCGCCCGGCATGGTTGCTGCGGATGGGACTGTTTATCTACGACCATCTGGATTTTCGCCTCGGGGCGCGCAAAATGCTGCCCGGCACCAAAACGCTGGATTTGACCAAGGATGTCGCTGGTGCGCCGCTTAAGAGCGAATTTCGCAAAGGGTTTGAATATTCCGACGGCTGGGTCGATGACGCGCGACTGGTGGTTCTGAATGCGCGCGATGCGTCCGACCGAGGGGCGACCATTGCCGTGCAAAGCCCCTGCACCAAAGCAGCCCGCGTCAACGGGCATTGGCAAGTGAGCGTTCAAGACAAGCTCAGCGGCGAAACCCACAATATCACCGCGCGAACCTTGGTTAATGCCGGCGGACCGTGGGTTGGAAAAATCCTTGATGACACGCTGCAAGTCACCAGCACTGATCGTATCCGGCTGGTGCGCGGCAGTCATATCGTGGTGCCAAAACTGTTTGACCATGATCGCGCCTATATCTTTCAGCAAGGCGACGGACGCATCATATTCGCTATCCCGTTTCAAGAGGATTTTACCCTGATCGGTACCACCGATGTGGACCACAAAACCGGCCTTGATAAGATCGTCTGCACCGATGAAGAGCGCGACTATCTCTGCCGCGCCGCTTCGGAATATTTCAGCGAGGCCATTGATCCGGCCTCCGTGGTTTGGACCTATTCCGGCGTGCGTCCGCTTTATGATGACGGGGCCTCCTCGGCGACCGAGGCGACGCGGGACTATGTTCTCAAGCGCGAGGGCAAGGTGGGTGAAGCGCCGCTGATCAATGTGTTTGGCGGCAAAATCACCACCCATCGCTATCTGGCGGCGCAGGTGATGGACAAGCTCAAGCCCGAGTTTCCGGGCATGGCCAAAAGCTGGACCGCGGGCGCCCCTCTGCCGGGCGGGGATTTCGCGCGCGATGGGATTGAGGCGCAAAAAAACCGGCTGCAAGCCGCGTTTGCGTTTCTTGATGATGCTTGGGCATGGCGGCTGATCCGCGCTTACGGCACGCTGGCCCACGAGATGCTGAAAGGCGCACGCACCGCGTCTGATCTTGGGCGGGATTTCGGGGCAAGTTTAACCGAGCGCGAGTTGGTTTACCTCGCGCAACACGAATGGGCGCTAAGCGGCGAAGACGTGCTGTGGCGACGCACCAAGCTCGGCCTGCGCCTGACGGATGCGCAAAAGAGCGCGGTCGCGGAGTTTATGAACACGCTTACGACCGCGAAAACCTAAAGCTACTCGCGCGCGCGTAAAACCCGCGCAGGCGGGGTTCCCAGCGGACGCCACGCGAAAAACAGCCCGGCCAACACCGTCACCAACGCACCGCCGATGATGATCAGGCTGGCGGACACGATCTCAAACTGAAAGCTCGTGTTCATGACAAACCGCATCACCGCCCACCCGGCAAGCCCGCCTGCAAACACGGCAACCGCTCCTGCAACAGCGCCCATCATCGCCGCGCGCAGGCCAAAGCTCAGCAATATGCGCGCTCGGCTCGCCCCAAGGGTTTTTAGCACTGCCGCCTCAAATTCCCGCGCTCTTTCGCCCGCCGCCGCCGCCCCGATCAGCACGACAAATCCCGTCAACAACGTGGCCAAGGCCCCGTAAGACGTGGCCGCAGCCAAGCCCGCCAACGCCGAGGAGAGCCGCTCAATCGCGTCGCGAACCGAAATCGCAGTGATGTTGGGATAGGTTGCGCCGATGTCGCGCAACAGCTTGGCCTCGGCTGATTTCTTGCTGTAAACCGTGGCAATATAGGTATGAGGTGCGCCCGCCACCGCGCTCGGGTTCATGGTGATGACAAAGCCGATACCGGCGCTGGAAAAATCCACCTTGCGGAAATTGGCAATCGTCGCCTCGATGTCGCGGCCCAGAATATTGACGGTCAGGCGGTCGCCAAGCTTGAGACCAAGCTCGCCCCCCTCGGCCGCAGCAAAGCTGATCAGCGGTGGGCCTTGGTAGTTTTCGGGCCACCAGCTCCCTTGCGTCAGAACGGTTTTATCCGGCAGCTTGGCCGAAAATGTGATGCCACGATCCCCGTTGATGACCCAGTGGTCGCCAACCACTTGACGCGCGGGCACACCGTTGATGCGGGTGATCACGCCGCGCAACATCGGCGCGGTATCGACCCGACTGACGGCAGGATCATTTCGGGTGCGCGAGGTGAACCCGTCAAGCTGCTTGGTCTGGATATCAACAAAAAAGAACGCGGGGGCGACGCTTGGCAACTCGTTAGTGATCGCCCCGCGCAAGTTGGCGTCGATCTGCCCAATTGCGGCCAAGACCGACAGGCCAAGACCCAACGACAAAATCACCGGCATGGAGTCGCTGGCCGGACCGCCAACCGCCCCGAACGCGAGGCGAAGTGCCGTGTGGCCTTGCAAAATTCGCGCTTTGGCCAGTCGCGCCGCCCCGCGCTTGACCAACACTGCCGCCAGCATCAAAACCGCCAGCGCAACCACAATCGCGCCAAAGGTCCAGAGCGCCAACCACGGCATCGACGCATACCAAATCGCCAGCAAAACCAGCGCCGCCAACAGCGCCAGCGTCGCCAGCACATAGCGCCAGCCGGGCCACAACCGATCACCGGCCCCGCCATCACGAAACAGGGCGGCGGGGCGGATTTTCTGACTGCGCGCAATCGGCCAGAGGGTAAACAGCAAGGCGGTCAGTCCGCCGTAAAGAGCGGCTTCAATCAAGGGGGCAGCATGGACCGTGATCTCCGCAGGCAACGGCAAGCTTTTGGAAATGAGCGGCGCGAAAACCAGCGGAAGGGCGGCCCCAAGCATCAGCCCGAGCGCAATCCCCAACAGGGACATCGCGCCGATTTGCAGGAAATAGACCCAAAAAATCACGCGCCCGCTGGCGCCCAAGGTTTTGAGCGTGGCGATAACCGAGGTTTTGGTGTCAAGATAAGTGCGCACGGCGGCGGAAATTCCGATCCCGCCCACGGCCAGCCCCGCCAGCCCGACCAGCACCAAAAAAGAGCCGATCCGGTTGACAAACGCCTCAATCCCCGGCGCGCCATTGCGCTTGTCACGCCAGCGCATTCCGGTGTCGCGAAATGCGGCGTTGGCCTGTTTCTGAAGGAGGGCGAGGTCCGGCGTACCGTTCAGACGCATCCGATATCGGGTCTCATAAAGCGACCCCGGACCGATCAGGCCAGACTTTGCCAGCGCCGAACTTCGCACGATTGTACGCGGTCCCAGACCAAACCCTTGCGAGGCGGAATCCGGTTCGCGCACCAGCACCGCCGACAGGCGAAACTCTTGCACGCCAAGCCGGAATATATCGCCGGTCTTCAGGCCAAGACGGTCAGCGAGCAGCGCGCGCATAACCGCGCCGGGTGTGCCATCAACTACGGCAAGTGCTTGATCCAAAGGGATATTTGGCGACAGATCAACCTTGCCATAAATCGGATAGGTCTGATCGACCGCTTTAACTTGCGTTAACGCACGCTCCGCCTGATCGCCAACGCCGCGCACCGCCATCGAGCGAAAATCGACGATCTCGGAAACGACGCTGGACCGCTCAGCCATCCAAGCGCGCTCTGCCTTGGAGGCGAACCGATAGGTGAACTCCATCTCGGCGTCGCCCCCGAGGATCACCGCCCCTTGCCCCGTCAGACCTTGTTCGATACTGGTTCGAACCGAGCCGATGGCGGCGATTGCGGCGATGCCTAAAATCAGGCAGGCGAGAAAAATGCGGAAGTTCCGCACGCCGCCGCGCAACTCGCGCAGGGCAATTGAAACGGCGACCGGAAGTCTCATTCAGCGGCAGCCTTTTTCGTTGCCGGCACGATCTCTCCGTCAGCCAGACCGATCACCCGATCACAGCGCGCCGCCAACTCGGTGGCGTGGGTCACCAGAACCAACGTGGCCCCGAAACGGCTGCCAAGGTCAAACAACATCTCGACGATAGCCGCGCCATTTGCGGCATCCAGATTGCCGGTCGGCTCGTCCGCCAGCAGGATTTTCGGGCGTGGAGCTGCGGCGCGGGCCAGAGCAACCCGTTGCTGCTCGCCCCCCGAAAGCTGCGCGGGATAATGGTCAATGCGCGCGCCCAACCCCACTTGGTCAAGCTCGGCGCGCGCGCGCTCAAACGCATCGCGACGCCCGGCCAGCTCCAGCGGAGTTGCCACGTTTTCCAGTGCGGTCATGGTCGGGATCAGGTGAAACGACTGAAACACCACCCCCATGTTTTCGCGGCGAAACCGCGCCAAAGCATCCTCGCCCATAGTGCCAAAATCCTGCCCGAGCACATTGATCTGACCGCCAGTCGCGCGCTCCAACCCGCCCATCAGCATCAAGAGCGAGGACTTGCCAGAACCTGAGGGGCCAACCAGCCCCAAGGTCTCTCCCGGCTCGACATTCAGGGAAATGCCCTTCAATATGTCCACAGGTCCGGCGTTGCCGCTCAAGGTCAGGCTGACATCTTTTAGAGACAGGATCGCATTGGTCATGAAACAGGCACTCCTTAATCCTTTCACCCAATATGGGGCGGCTAACGTGTTGCGCAAGCTCTTTGCCGCGCTGCTGGTAACATTCCTGACAACTCAGATGGCGAGCGCGAAGCCGCTGACCATCGCCGCCTTTGGCGACAGCCTGACGCAAGGCTACGGATTGCCTGCCGGTGATGGTTTGGTGCCGCAACTTCAGAAGTGGCTGCAGGGTGCGGGCGAAGACGTTCAGGTGTTGAATGCGGGGGTTTCTGGCGACACAACGGCGGGGGGGCTGGCGCGAATTGACTGGACGCTGACGCCGGATATCGGCGCGCTGATCGTAACACTCGGGGGCAATGATCTGTTGCGCGGGCTTAATCCCGCCGACACCAAATCCAACCTCGACGGTATTTTGCGCGCGGCTGCCAAGCGCGGTTTGCCGGTTCTGCTGGTGGGGCTGGTCGCGCCAACCAATTTTGGACCTGACTATAAAACCGAGTTTGACAAGATTTATGCCACGTTAAGTGCAAAGTATAACACGCTGTTTTTTCCCAGTTTTCTCGGACCTTTGCGCGAGCGTGGCGACCGAAGCGAAATTTTGCGCAACTATATGCAGGCCGATGCTATTCATCCAAACGCGAAGGGAGTCGCGATCATCGTTGATGAGCTTGGCCCGTTTGTGAAGAAGCTTATCGATCTGGCGCGAAAGCAAAACGTGGATAAAAGTTGATGCCAAGCCAGATAAGCGGCACAGCCTTGACCGCACGGGGCGACGAGCTGGGCGTGACCTTGCATCTCGGCGCGCATAAAACCGCCACCTCGCATTTTCGCAAACTGTTGCTCAAGAACGCGCCGCTGCTCAAGGCTCATCAACTGGCGCTGCCGGATGCGTTAACCATCAGACGCGAGATCACTAAGCAGCTTCCCACGCTCGCCCCCGACCAAATCCTGAGCGCCGAGCAACGCGGCATCGCCCATCGTCTTGCCGCCGGACGGGCGCGCTTGCATATTCTGGACGAAAATATCATCGGCACCCCCGCGCGTATTTTTCAAGAACGCCGCATGTATCCGCGCGCAGCCATACGGGTTGGTCGCGCGCTTCACCTGCTGCCGGGCTGTCAGACGCGTCTATTTCTGGCGATCCGAAATCCGGCAACCTTTGTGGTCTCGGCC